>DATKKX010000127.1:0-2591 GCA_035542775.1 Phycisphaerae bacterium
GCTTGGCCGCTCGTAAGCGAGTATGGGTTGTTTAGTATGAAAAGCTAGGACCTTCGATTATTTGTGATAGACTGCGCCGGCTGGCCGATATTGTCCTGACGGAGCCGCGAATTTCTTTCTCACCGCACTAGCATTGCCTCAGATACATCCAAAACCAGTCGCGTGGGACCGCTACATGGGCGTCATGCTCATGGTGACCCTGCATGTCTTCGTGCTTTACGGGCTGTGGAGCTACAAGCTGGTTCCGACCCCCCACGAGGCGGTGACGCTGTTCGTCAATCTCATCAATCCCGAACCTCCGAAGGTGGAGGAGCCGCCAAAACCACCGCCTCCCAAGCCTCGTCCGCGTGTTCCGCCGCCGCCGGAGCCGCCGCCGCAGATCGTATCGACAGCGCCCGTCGTTGCCCCCACCGAACCGGTGGCGCCGCCCCCGCCGCCAGAGCCGGTGATCGAAGAGGCGCCGCCGCAGCCGGTGGTGCTGAAAGATGAGCTATCCGTGTCTTGCCCGGTGCGTACACCGCCGACCTATCCGCTGTATTCACGGCGGACCGGAGAGCAGGGCAGGGTGGTGCTGCGCGTCGAGCTGGACGAACAAGGACGCATCAGCAACGCCGAGGTTGCGACCAGCAGCGGCTCCCCGCGACTGGACGAGGCGGCCCTGAATGCCGTTAAAGAGTGGCGTTGCACCGCCGCCCGCCGCGATGGCGTGCCGGCGCGGGCGGTGGCTCTGCAGCCGTTCAATTTTAAGTTGAGATAGCGAGGACTGATCAATGGAAGCTTTTGGATTCGCCCATTTCCTGGAGCACACCGACACCGTCGGGCGATGTGTCCTGCTTCTGCTCCTCCTGCTGTCGATGGCCAGTTGGTATCTGATCATCACCAAGAGCATCGCGAACATGCTGGCCAAGCGCCGGGCCGATATCTTTCTGAAGGACTTCTGGGTCGCAGACTCGCTGCAGCAGGTCAACGAGACCCTGCACAAGAATCCGATCGACAATGCCTTCGCCGAGTTGGCGCATCAGGCGCTGCACGCTGCGGACGACGGCAGAAATCCGGCCATGCACAAGCTTGCGACCGCGGGCGGGCTGAACGAATACCTGACCCGCGTGCTGCGCAACAGCATCGATCAGGAGGCCTCCAAAAACGAAAACGGGCTGACAGTGCTGGCCTCGACCGGCTCCTCGGCGCCCTTCATCGGCCTGTTCGGTACCGTGTGGGCCATCTACAACGCGCTGGTCCAGATCGGCCTGTCGGGCCAGGGTACGCTGGATAAGGTGGCGGGACCGGTCGGCGAGGCCCTGATCATGACCGCGGTGGGTCTGGCCGTCGCCATCCCCGCGGTGCTCGCATACAACGCGCTGAACCGCCGCAATCGCGTATGGTTGTCGCGGCTCGACGCTTTTGCCCACGACATCTATTCGGTGATCGCAGTGGGCGAAAAACCCAACACCTCGGCCGCGATCCGCTTCGTGGTCAACAACCCGCAGATGCCCTGAGGAGAACCGACCATGGCATTCGGAAGGATGGACTCGACGCATCAACCGATGTCGGAGATCAACGTGGTGCCGCTGGTCGACGTCATGCTGGTCCTGCTGGTGATCTTCATCATCACCGCGCCCCTGCTCACCAACGCGGTGAAGATCGATCTACCGAAGGCATCGAGCAGTCCCAACATCACTAAGCCGGATCACATCGAGTTCGGCATCAAGGCCGACGGGTCCCTGTACTGGAACGGCGAACTGGTGACGATGGAATCCCTGCCCGAGCGCTTCGCCATCGAGGCCAAGAAGGAACCGCAGCCGGAGGTGCACATCCGGGCCGACCGACAGTCCTACTACGAGGTTGTGGCCAAGGTGATGTCGGCGGCGGCGAAGGCCGGCCTGGTGCGTATCGGCTTCGTCACCGACCCCTCGATGATCAATGCCACTGGGGGCGGCTGAATATCCGCGGTGACCACATTGGAGGGGATGTCATGAATAATGAGATGGTCGGTCTCGGCCGCGGCATCGCGGCCGCTTCGCTCTTCGGCTGGTTGTTTCTCGGGCTCGTGCCCATCGCTTCGGCGCATTTTCAGATGATCATCCCGTCGGAGGAGATGGTGACACCGGAGACTGGCCGCGAGATCACGCTGGACGTGCGATTCTGGCATCCATTCGAGGGCCAGGGTCTGTCCATGGCGAAGCCGGCGCAGTTCGGGGTGCTCATCGGCGGCAAGAAAACCGACTTGTCGAGCAGCCTGCGGCCGGTCAAGCTCAAGGATGCCGAGGGACAGATCTATGACGCCTTCAAGGCGAGCTATCTGATCAAGAGCCCCGGCGATCACGTGTTCTATGTCGAGCCCAAGCCGTATTGGGAGCCCTCGGAAGACCACTTCATTCTTCACTACACCAAGGTGGTGGTGAACTCGCTGGGCCTCGAGGAGGGGTGGGACCGCGAGGTCGGGCTCAGGGCCGAGATTACGCCGCTGACACGCCCCTACGGGCTGTATACGGGCAACGTGTTCCAGGGCATCGTCAGGCTCGATGGCAAGACTGTTCCGTTCGCCCGGGTCGAGGTCGAGTACTTCAACAAGGACGGCAAGGTCAAGGCCG
>DATKKX010000128.1:0-2515 GCA_035542775.1 Phycisphaerae bacterium
CGGCGGCGTCGCTGATGCGGCCGGGCAACGAGCGGAGCGACGCGCCGCGCTGGACAAGGCGGTGTCGTGGCTCCTGGATCATCCCGCGGACGCCTTCGACGGCGGTCGCAACGGCGTGTGCGCCGAGATAGTGACCTTCTATTATCTCCTGTCGTGCCCGCAACTCGGCGAGAACAGGACGGTTTACCGCAGCGCGATCCAGGAACGGCTCGCTAGGCTCAACGCCGGCGCTGGCAACAGGATTGAACCCGATGAATACGAGATGCTTGCCACGGCCGCGTACATCGCCCGGCAATTGAAGATCGAGTTTCCCGCGTTTGATGTCGTGGCGGAGAGGGCACGCCGGCAGGCCCTGTCGGTGCGCGCCGATGGATCCGGCTTGAGGCCGCTGAGTCTGTGCACGTATCTCAACCGACTGGATCGAGGGCAGGAGGTGCCGTGCGGCATCGAGCAAAGCGCCCTCTACCGGGAGCATTCCGAGCGGCGGGTGGCGACGGTGCTCTCAGGCCCCGTTGATCGGACGAAGGCGGCTGCGGTGAGGCTCGGGCTTTTCTCCATCGCCGGGGATGTATGTGTCCTTACGGATTTCGGGAGGCAGCGCCCGGCTCAGGCGGCGGTGCTGGACGACCGGGGATTCTGGGCAGAGCTGTGCGAAGGGGGCATTCGCTGGGGCATGGAGACGGGCGACTTTCTCCTCGTGGCAAGGCTGGTGCTGGTTGCCAAATGCCTGTGCGTTGAATCGGCCGTCCCCTCGTTTGAAGCCGCCGTGGACTATCTCACACAGCACCAGGAGGCGGACGGGTCCTTTGGGCCGGCCAATCCGTACAGCCCCAATCCTTTTCGTGAAGGGGTGCTGGCCGGCGTCATGGCGATTGCGTCGGGCCTGTGACGGGTCGGCCGCTCCAGGCCGGGCGGCGTAAAGGGCAGGCGGATTAGGGATGGAAAGGGCGGAGTGTTTGGCGAGTTGGAGCCGGGCCTGGGGCGATCCGCATCCCGATCGGGCCGGGTGAGTTACCCGCCTCAGCAGGCCGGGGTCCAGCACTGTTAGACAGTCGGGGTGGTAATCGGCCCTCACCGCGCTCGCGCGGTGGGCGTTCAACCGATGGGCGGAATCGCCCATCCTACGGTTTCGCGCGGCGGGCGTTCAACTTTGGTAGGGGCCGGCGCCCACGCCTGGCCGGGGACTGCGGATGGCAAGTGTGCACCGAAGGCGGCCACGCGAGGGCGCGGGCCGCTACGAACGTGACCAAGCGTGGAGGGCTCGATCGCCAAGATGCTCTCCCCATTCTCATCGGCG
Source organism: Phycisphaerae bacterium (assembly GCA_035542775.1). GTDB lineage: Bacteria > Planctomycetota > Phycisphaerae > UBA1845 > UTPLA1 > DATKKX01. The sequence goes on from DATKKX010000128.1 coordinate 1,298, forward strand.
CTGACGAGGCGGCGCTCTCTTGGAGGGCCGCAAGTGGTAAATGCCGGTAAAGGCCGGTACGGAGGAAGCAGTCAGCATTCAGCAGTCGGCGTTCAGCGGTTGGGATCCGGCGATCAGCACTTCCCAGCCAAGGCCGGGGCGATTCTGGCGGTTCGGCGGCATTTGCAGCTCCACAGGAATTTTTTAAGTGCAAATCATCGCAACGACACGCAAGTTCGACCCTCACTCGGCCGAATGCGACAGAGGGCGCGGACCGGGCGCAGCATCATCGCTCCGCGTTGGCGAGTCTCAAACGCAGGGGCTCACATTGCTAACTTATCTAACTATACCCTAACTTTCATTGAAAAGCAAGTGGAAAACCGAAATGCCGAAACCGGGAAGGGGGGGCGGAAAGGATGAAGCGGACCTTTGAAATCGCCGGGCGACGGAAAGGGCAGGCAGATGAAGGGTGAAAAGAGCAAAGAGTTCGGCGAGTTGGAGCAGGGCGTGGGGCGGTCCGCATCCTCATCGGGTGGGGCAGCTTGCCGGCCTCAGCAGACCGCGGTACATCGCTGTTGCGCAGTCGGGGTGGCAATCCGCCATAACAGACGTTCCAGGTCCTCAACTGTTGGGTGACTGTCTCTCGGCTCCCACCGTGATGCAATGAGCAGTGACCCTTTTTCATATCCCATCGCAGCATTGCACTGCGCGGTGATCATACCACTGGTTTGGCTGTCCGCCGTTTCAGAGCCTCCTTCGTCTCCGCCGGAATCGGGGTACCGCACTCTGGGCAGGTGCCACTAACGTTGCCTGTAAGACAGTAACCACACACCCAGCATATTCCAACTTGCCGCAGACGACGATCCCTGTAGTACGTCCACAAGACCAGTGCGCCGAGCGGACAGGCGATAAGCCACAAAGGAACTGTAATACATACTGCGCCTGGCAAGCGCGAACTGCGGAGAATCACGCAAGGCAGCGTCAGTCCGTATGTTTGCGCTTCCACCGACAAGGGCGAGTCAGTTCGAGACCGCCACGCGCCGAGAATGCCCCAACCAACGAATGGCCCCAAGCCGCCATGGAAGTTAGATCTGCGGCACAAGCCAACTTCGCCATCGTACAGCTGGAAGCCCCACGACCAGCCGCGAACGGGCGACGAGTAGTATACACACACGTAGACACTCACGACCCAGGTCCAAACGACAAGTGCCAAACAGAGCAAGACAAACTTCTGAAGGC
>DATKKX010000129.1:0-19278 GCA_035542775.1 Phycisphaerae bacterium
CATCGGCGAGTTTCTCCTCGCACAGAGGTAGCAACCTTTGATCGCGGTGTGTACCACCCCCAGGAGGCCGCACCAGCCCCGGTGCCAATCGCGCTGGTCCCTCCCATTGCCGGGAAACCGGACGCATGGTCAAGGGGATGCTGTATTCGCCAGTGCGCGGGAAGAACGTCTCCATGATGAACCCTGGGCACAAAACGGTTAGCCTGCGCTCGGGCTCTACCCATCGAGAGCCGATAGGGATGGCCTTGTTGTATGACATCGTTGCGACAGCCCTCGTCAAGTTGTATTCGAACGTTGGCTCGGCGGGCACATAGATTTGCGCTCCGTTTAGCCTGACGGCGAACGGACCTTCCACACCACCGCTGATTGTGCGCTCCTCTTCAAAAACCACATAACGCACTCCGTTTCCGGCCGAGGCCCCGGAGGCGCCGAAGCTGATGTCCACGGTGAATCTCTGCTCCTCCAGCTGTCGCGGATGATTCGCGCAGCCAACGAAAGGTAATGCCGCTATTACAGTCACTAGCCACTCGGCCCTTGTCAGCATAAACGTTCTCCTCACGTGCCACGGAACAAAGGGGACATTGTACTTTATTGGAAAACCGGAATGGCCCCTATCGCCATCGTAGTAATACGGCCGGCTCGTTTGGTCGTTGTGCATCATCAGCCCTTGACCCGCGAGTCAGGTAAAGGGAGCTAGAAGCTCGCGGGGAAAGGTCGCAATCAATCGATCCACCGTCTTCTCGCGCGTTCGGCCCCCCTTGAACATCCGCTCCCTTTGCCTGGCCTGAGGCAGCGTCTGGAATTCTTCGAAGTACACCAAGCGTACCGGCCGCCGCCACTGCGTCGATCGAACCCGCCCGCGATGGTGCTCGGCGAGACGCCGCCTCAGGTCGTTCGTGCTGCCGTAGTACCTGCGCTCGTCACTACACCGCAGAATGTATGTGTATGCGGACATGCCCGCCCCTCTGATTCGCACGAACGATCTCGCGCGTCAAGGGTCAGCCGCTCGTCGACGTAGGAGATGCCGTGTACGTACGTCCGGCTGCGGTTGCCCGACCCGTCGTACTCGGTCCTTGACTCGCCGCCGTCCGTGGATCGGACCCGTCGCCTGGTGACGGCCGGACCTTGTCCGCGGCGTCGCGTCAAGGATTGACGCCATCATAATAATACCGCGTGGTGGGCGTGCCCGCCAGCACGTCATTGACCATTGACATCCGTCTGCGCCCCACGTCAATGGCAGGCGAATTCGACCCGCCCTTGACGGTTCCGACGTGGCGGGATTGTCACGGGTCCTCCGGCCCAGGGCGGCCCAGGTGGACCCTTGGCGTGCTGCGGACGAAGTCCGCCCGTCGCTGCGCGACGGCATTCGCCACGCGAGATGAGCATGTCAAGGGTGAAGGCCGCCTTGCGGGTGGTGCCGGTGCTGTCGTAAACGCCCGCGCGCCGGTTGTTGTGGTTATAGACATGTTGAATGTGGATGGTCCGGCGGCGTCGGTGCTCTCGCCCGCGGCCTGCAATTGCAGCGGCATCGTTGCCGATGGCTGCGTGGAACGCCTAGGAGGTATGGAGATAACGGGCAGTCAGTTCTGCGAATCGTACGACTCGCGAGAGTCCATCTGCGGCTCGTCGTCGTCCGCGAATTCGGGGTGACGCAGACCGACGACTTTCTGGGCCAGGCGCCGATAGGCGCAGACAAGGTCGCGGCAGATGAGATCGACCCGCTGGCGCAGCTCGCGCCGGTCGCGGACCAGCTTCGAGGACATGCGCCGCAGACGGAAGGTCCTCGCCACGGTGTGCTTGCGGAGGCGGTGAAGCTCGACGGCCTTGCGGACCGTCGCTACCAGGTGATTCGCGTCGATCGGCTGCGGGATCACGTCGGCCACGCCATTGCGCAGGGCCTTCAAGATCCGCTGGGCGTCGAGCGTGCCGTCCAGCAGAATAACCGGCGCGTCGAACAAGGGGCTCTCTTCGTCGATCAGCTCCAGTCCGCCGCCGTCCGGCAGTTTCTCGGCCGCGAGAATGACGTCGAATTTATCGGGCCCGGCAAAGGCCCGCGCCTCTTCCACCGAGTTGACGATGGTGACGTTGGCTCCGAGATTGCAAACCACCTCGCTGGTGAGCGAGGCGATCAGCTCGGCGTTGTCGGCGACAATCAGGATTCGCATATCGGTCAGCGTCATTTGTGCTTCCTTCTCCGCATCCATGCGACACTCGTGACCCGACTCCGTGGGGACGCCACCGAAAAATGGCCGGCGGGACGCTTCAGCCGTGAGAGCGAGGGGAGGAGGGAGAGAGGCCTACACGACCCGCCTGGCCCGGATTCCCGCACTTCATTCAATGAAACGGAGCAATTCCCCCAAGCTCTAGGCTACTTGATCCCCCAACGCTCTTGTCAGGCGGACGGCCGAGTCACCGTGGGAACGCGAAGTTCCACGGTAGTCCCCTCTGTCGGCCGGCTCTGAATCCGCATCGCTCCGCCGTTCTGCTGGAGCCATCGCTGTGCCCGAGCCAGGCCCAGGCCGCGGCCCCGGCCCGCCGGCCGGTGCGAATAAAACGGATCCAAGGCGTTCGCCAAGACCTCCGCTGTCATCCCGCGACCGTTGTCGATCACCTCGATGACTAGGTTTTCTTCGGCTAGATCGCCGCCGGCCTTAATGGTCAACCGCCTCGAAGAGGCCTCCGTCGCGTCGATGGAGTTTCGCAGAAGTTCCCGGAACACCCCTTGAAGTTGCTCGCGGTCGAAACGGACCTTGGGCGTATCGGACGGCAATTCGACCGATAGACAGGCGGCATCCAATAATCCGGCGTCGCCCAGCTCTTTCGCGAGCGAATCAAGGAACTGCCGCAGGTCGATCGCCTCGGGCGAAGGCGGCCTCGGATTGGCGAATTCCATCAGGTCCGTCACGATATTGCTGCATGCCTGGGCCTGTTTCGCAATCATCTCCAGCGTCCGTTTGGTTTCCTCGTCCTGAGCCCGGCCGCGGAGTATTTGTGCCCGGCCGGAAATGACCGCCAGAGGATTGTTCAGCTCATGGGCCGCTCCGGCCGCCATGGCGACGACGGTCTGAAGCGCCCGTGCCCTGACCAGCTCGTCCTGGGCCGCGGCCAGGCGGCGGTTGATCTGGGCGAGCTCGTCGCTCATGGCCAGGGCCACGCCGCGGATCTGCGCCTGGGCGATGGCCAGGCCCACGGCCGCGCTGAGGGCCTCGATCTGGGCGGCCTCCGCTCGAAGCGCTCCCACCGCGTCCGCCGAAGCCGCGAACATAGCTCCGCCGACCCACTTTCGCTCACGAATCAGAGGAAGCAGCCATATATCGCCGGTGCCGAGCTGCCCGCGATAGCGGTCCGTCAGTCCGGCGAAGGTCCGACCAGGCGGCGCGATCCACGTTCCCGCTTTCGCCAGTTGAGCGGCGGCGTCGGTGTCCGGCGTTTCGTCGGGACTGCCCGGCGGGCGTTCGAGAACGTCGGTGCGGGACTTGCCGTTGGAGAAGCCGATCTCGACCCAGCGGCCGTCATGGGCGGTCACGAAAACGAGCGTCGCCTCGACCGCCAGGGCTCGTCGCATAGCTTCAGCCGCCGCGCCGCAGACGTCACGGCAGGAGGCCTTGGGTGAAACCGCGTGATTGAGCCAGCCGAGGGCCGCGAAGTACTCCGCCCGGCGTTCGAGCAGGCGGTTCTGCTCGGTGAGGGCGATGTTCGCCGCGGACAGTTCCTCCGTCGTCTGCATCAAGGCCCGGAGATAGACCTCGCGGCTGGTGATCTCCTCGGCGCCGATCCAGGCTGCCCGGGCCTCGATCTCGTCGACGAGCGATTCGATGATCGCGATCCGATCTGGTTCGGACAAGCCGATCTGCCCGGCCAGCTCCCGCGAGGAGACCGTGAAGCGGTGATTTCCGGAGTAGCCGATGCGCTGCTCGCGGACGAGGGTGTCGGCGAGGTTCACAATCTGCACGTACTTGCCGGCGGCGATGGAGGCGGGCAGGCCATCCGGCGGCTGATGGTGCAACCAGAGGCAGTCGATCAGAGGCTGCGGCAGATTCCAGCGTTCACCTAGATGTCGCCCGACGATGGTGTGATCGATGCCCAGGATGGAGCGTTCAACGTCGGCGACGTCCGCCCGCGCGGCATCGGCCTTGCGGACGATGCGGGCGAAGCTCTTGGGCATGACGGTGTCCAGGGCGATCTTGCCGATGTCGTGGAGAAGACCGAGAACAAAGGCCTCTTCGGGGTCGATCTTCGATTGCACGCGGAGGGCGATGCGGCGGGAGCCGCAAGCCACGCCGAGGCAGTGTTTCCAGAACTCGCCGCGATCGAAGCCGGATTCGCGCCGTTCCTTCGCCGGGCCGGTTCCGAAAACCTCCATGACCTTGGAGGCCAAGGTGGCCTGGCGGATGGCATTGAATCCCAGCATGCCGACCGCATTCTCGAGGGAGAGGGCCTCGGGGCGCACCGCGTGTTCAGCCCGGCTCAACAGAGACAGGACCCGCACGGTCAGCGAAGGATCGCTGCCGATCAGATCGACGATTTGTCTGGTGTTGGACTTGGAGCTTTCGGTGAGGGCGAGGATGCGAGTGACGACGGGGGCCAGCGGCGGCAGGCTTTCCAATTGGGCGAGCACCAGTTCGATCTTCTGCGGCTCGACGTCAGCAGGCGCCATCAAAACAACCCAACCTTCGCCCGATCAGACTTGGTTTTCCTCTCCGTGCCTCCGTGTCTCCGTGGTGAGACTGTCACCTCAGACGCTCAGCAGTTCGACCATGCGCGAGATCAGCTTGTCCACGTCAAACGGCTTCTTGATGAAATCGTCGACTCCGCTGGCGCGGAGACCCTCAATCTCCGCCTCGGAGATGGCGCCGGACACGATGATGATCTTCGTGCCGGACAGGTTCGGGTCTTTGCGGATCCGCTGGCAGACTACGTTGCCGTTGATGTCCGGCAGCATGAAATCCAAGAGCAGGATGTCCGGCCGGAATTCCTGGGTGAGGGCGCCGGCGTCGAAGCCGTTGGCGGCGGACTTGACCTCGAAACGGCCATCCCGCGTGAGCAGGTCCTGCAGCATCTCGACAATCGCCGGATCGTCATCGACGATCAGGACGCGCTTCTTGCCGCTGTCCAGGTTTTCCAGTGGTATGTTGTTGGATTTCATGAAGCTGATGAGGGCGTCGCGCGGAATGCGGCGGAACTTTGAACCGGGTACGCGAAAGCCGCGCAACCGGCCGTTGTCAAAACACCGGATGACGGTCTGCTGGCTGATCTTGCAGATCTCGGCGACCTCGCCTGTTGTGAAGACGGTTTTCATGCGCCACTCCGACCGCGCCCTGGAGGTGAGCAACTGCTCAATGGCGTTGTAATTATCTGACCGCTCGGTATCGTCGCGCATTTTACCCAGTCCTCCCAGCTTAACAACAACAGCTTTATCGTTTTGGTAAAACCCCGACTTGACCCTCATGACTTCGTCACTGGCCGCGTTGATGCGAGCAAAGGCGGAGAGGGATCCGTTATCAGACGCCGCTCATAGAACACGACTCGGTGCCGGGAATGGGCGTTTTCGGCGCCCGGGAGCGGGCTGATCCCGATGTGGCCGCTCGGCTGCTACAATCTGCCCGATACGGGCCGGTCATGAGAACAGTCGTCATTGCCAGCGTGTTTGGGATCCTTCTTTGCGCGGGGGCATTGTCGTCCGCGTGGGGAGACCCTCCATCCGCGCGGGTGCAGGACGCACTCGAGCAGGCCACCCGCCCCGCGCCCGAATTCGGCGCGGCCACCATGTGGCTGAACACCGACAAGCCGCTGACTTTGAAGCAGCTCCGGGGCCAAGTCGTGCTCATTGATTTCTGGACATATTGCTGCATCAATTGCATGCACGTCTTTCCCGACCTCAGGTTCCTCGAAGACAAATACCGCGGCCAGCCTTTCGTCGTCATCGGCGTGCACTCCGGCAAGTTCAGCGCGGAAAAAGACCCGCGGAACATCCGCCAGGCGATTCTGCGAAACGGCATTACCCACCCGGTCGCGGTGGACAGCGATTTTCACATCTGGAAGGCATTCGGCGTCAACGCGTGGCCGTCGCTCGTCTTGATCGATCCCGACGGAAACATCGTCGAGAAGTTGTCGGGCGAGGGGAACCGGGATCGTCTGGACAAAGCAGTCGCCATACTGCTCGATCAGTACCACAAAAAAGGAACCCTTGGCCAGGCGCTGATGCTGCGTGCCGAGCAGGTGGTTTCCGAGCCGGAGGAACTGGCGTTTCCCGGCAAGGTTCTTGCCGATGCCGGGTCGAACCGCCTGTTCGTCAGCGACACCAACCATCACCGCATACTTGTCGCCGATCTGGACGGTCACGTGCACGGGGTGATCGGCAGCAGCGTGGTCGGCCTGGAGGATGGCGATTTTTTGACGGCCCGGTTTCATCGGCCGCAAGGTCTGGCTCTCTCCGCCGATGGTCACACGCTGTACGTGGCGGATACGGAGAACCACGCCATCCGGGCCGCGGACTTCAGAGCTAAGCGAGTCCGAACCGTCGCCGGCACGGGCGTGCAATCGACCGATCGCGACGCCGAGGGGCCGGCCCTCCAGACTGCGTTGAACTCGCCGTGGGATCTCGCCCTCGTCGGCGACAAGCTCTACATCGCCATGGCCGGCTCGCATCAGATCTGGGTGCTCGACCTGAGCGCCGGCAGCGTGGCTGTCTTCGCCGGGACGGGGCATGAAGGGCGCATCGACGGCCCGAGTCGCGAGGCGGCCTTTGCCCAGCCGTCAGGTCTGGCCACGGACGGACGGGTTCTGTACGTCGCCGACACGGAAGTCTCCACGATCCGGGCTGTCTCGCTGGGTTCGAACAGCCAGACCACGACGATCGCCGGGGGCGGAGGTCTGTTCGAGTTCGGTGTCCGGGACGGCAACGGCGAGCAGGCCTTATTCCAACATCCGCTGGGCGTCACCCTTTGGGACGAGAAGCTGTTCGTGGCGGACACGTTCAATCACCTGATCCGCCTGATCGACCTCAAGACTCGCGAAGTCACGACCTGGCTGGGTACGGGCAAGGCCGAGAAGGGGACGCCCCAGCAGATCGGGCTGTACGAGCCGGGCGGTGTCTCGGTGACCAACGACACGCTGTACATCGCCGACACGAACAATCACCGCATTCTGGCCGTGGAGATCAAGTCCAAGAAGGTCCGCGTGCTCGACGTCAAGGTCGAGCCACAGGTGCTGACATCGGCGCCCTCGGGCCTCCCGGTAAGCAAGCCCGCCATGAACTGATTATTGCGCATCCGGACGGGGGTCGGCCGCATTGACTCGCCGGCGGTGAGACACAAAAATGGGCGTTTTGGCGACGATCTCACCGTAACTTACGCCGGTTGGAACCCATCAACAGGAGACGGCAAGAACATGGCCAGCGCGAAGCTTCTCTGGAAACCCACCGATGAACAGATCCAGCGAACCCAGATGTTCGCCTTCATGAATCGCATGGCGGGCAAGTACGGCTTTCCACCGGACTATCCATCGTTGCACAAATGGTCCGTGCAGCACCGCGATCAATTCTGGCAGGAGATGTGGAACTTCGCCGGCATCAAGGCCAGCAAGCCGGCGGCCTCCGTCATGAGCGGTTCAGGCATGCTGGGCACGAAGTGGTTTCCGGGCCTGGAGTTCAATTTTGCCGCTCATCTGCTGCGGTTCAACGACGACCGCGTGGCCCTGGCGGCGGAGGACGAGCTCGGTCGCACACGCTCGCTGACCTACCGACAGCTCCGCACGGAAGTCGCCCGCCTCGCCTCCGCGATGCGCGCGGCCGGCCTGAGGCGCGGCGATCGCGTCGGCGGCTTCATGCCCAATATCCCGGAAGCGGTCATCGCCATGCTCGCCGCCGCCAGCATCGGGGCGATCTGGTCCTCGTGCTCCCCCGACTTCGGCATCAACGGCGTCTTCGACCGTTTCGGTCAGATCGAGCCCAAGATGCTCTTCTCCGCCGACGGTTATTCGTACAACGGCAAGACGATAGACTCCCTCGAGCGCGTCCGCGGGATCGTCGCGAAGATCCCCAGCATCAAGAAGGTCGTCATCGTTCCCTTCATGAACGAAAAGCCCGAGGTCTCCTCGATCTCCAGCGCCGTTCGCTGGGCCGACTTTCTCGGTCCCGCGAAGGAGATCGCCTTTGAACCGGTTCCCTTCGACCATCCCCTCTACATCATGTATTCCTCGGGGACGACCGGCGTGCCCAAGTGCATCGTGCACGGGGCCGGCGGGACGCTGCTTCAGCACATGAAGGAGCTGATGCTCCACACCGATCTCCGTCGCGAGGACACGCTGTTTTACTTCACCACCTGCGGCTGGATGATGTGGAACTGGCTGGTGAGCGGGCTGGGGGTGGGGGCGACCGTGGCCCTGTTCGAAGGCAACCCCGGCTACCCGACCATGAGCCACCTGTGGGAATTTGCCGAGCGGATCGGCATGACGGTCTTCGGTACCAGTGCCAAGTACATCGCCTCCTGCGAAAAGGCCGGCATCCAACCGGGGCGGCAGCAAAACCTCTCCAAGCTGCGGGCCGTTCTCTCTACCGGATCACCGCTGACCGTCGAGAACTTCTGCTGGGTCTATGACAACGTGAAGAAGGACCTGCAGCTTGCCAGCATCAGCGGCGGCACGGATATCATCAGTTGCTTCGCCCTCGGCAATCCCATCCTGCCGGTCTATGCCGGCGAGCTTCAGTCGATCGGCCTGGGCATGGACGTGCACGCCTTCGGGCCGGACGCGAAACCGGTCATCGGGCAGAAGGGCGAGTTGGTCTGCTGCTCGCCGTTTCCCTCGCAACCGACCGGCTTCTGGAATGACCCCGACAACGAGAAATATCAGGCCGCGTACTTCGATGTTTACCCGGGCATCTGGCGGCACGGGGATTTCGTGGAGGTCACCGAGCACGGCGGCGTCATCATCTACGGCCGCTCCGACGCCACGTTGAATCCAGGCGGCGTCCGCATCGGCACGGCGGAGATCTACCGCCAGGTCGAAACGCTGGAGGAGATCGTCGACAGCGTCGTGGTGGGCAAGAATACGTCCGACGCGGACGTGGATATCTGCCTGTTCGTCGTGCTGCGCCCGGGCGTGGTGCTGGATGAGGCCCTGACCAAGAAGATCAAGACCCGCATTGCCGAGGGGACGACCAAGCGCCACGTCCCGCGACACATCCGGCAGGTTTCGGCGATTCCCTATACGATCAGCGGCAAGAAAGTCGAGATCGCCGTCACGCGGATGATCCACGGCGAGCCCGTTCCGAACCGGGATGCCTTGGCCAACCCGGACGCACTGGACCAATATGCGGGGATCGTATGATCGGCCGCGGCAACGTGGGCCGATAGGAGATTCAGACGTCGACCAAGGACTGCTTGGCTGGAGGATCAACCATGCAACAATCAAAGGCGATGACGATCATCGAGTTGTTGATCGTGGCGGCCATCCTTGCTCTGCTGTTGGCGGTAGCCGTACCGGGCCTCGGCCAGTCTCAGAACGAGAAGCGGCTCACCGAGTGCACAAAGAATCTTCGCCGGTTGGGCCAGGCCAACTATATTTACGCGCAAGATGATCCCGGCACGTTCCCTTGCATAGGAGGGCAGCGGAAGCAGAACGATGGCGCGATGGTTATTTTTGATCCCAAGAACCGCGAGAAGCAACCTTCCTCCGATGGAATCCCCTCGCCAACTGTGGATTTGTGGGCGCTCCTGCGCGAAGAGTACAATGCAAAGGAATTCCATCTCCAGCCGAAAGATTTCATCTGTCCGGTTACGAAGGACGTACCTGATCCGGCTCAGGACCCGTCAGCCTACCACGATTTTCTGTCAGCAGAAAACCTCAGCTACGCTTTCCAGTTTCAACATGATCCCAATCGCAGAGTTCTCGGCACGAGTTCCGAGCCGACGTTTCCGCTGATGGCAGACGCCAATCCCTACATCAAAGGCGGCGTCAAAAAGGACTTTGCCGAAGACCGCTTGTCCAAGTACCGCGGCAACAGCAAGAACCACGGTAAGGCGCGCCCAGGGCAGAATGTCCTCTTCCAGGATGGCCACGTGACCTTTGAGAAAAGCCCCGACTGTGGGCTGTCGGGCAAAGCCGACCCCGACGTGGACGGTGCTCGCGGTCGCGACAACTGCTACACGGTCCACAGCAGGGAAGGAAAAGGCTATGTCGACCCCGGGTCGGCCGCACCGACCGCCACGCAATGTAACTTGGGCAGCAAATCCGACGCCTGCCTCGTGCCATGAGGCAACTGGCGTCGTATGAAAGGAATGTGAACATGCATGCGGCTGTTCGCCCCTGCCAGTTATGCCTTGCCTTACTGCTGTTCAGCTCTGTGGCTTGCCAGTCTCCTACCACCGAGGCCCCGGCGCCGAAGGCTCCGGCGAACCCGGAGCTGCCGGCCGCGCCGGCCACACAGCCGGCCACCGAAGCGGCATCCCCGACCAGCGGCCCGGTGAGTCTGGCCGTCGAGCCGGGTATCTACAAGTTCAAGGCTCGGGTCGACAGTATCGGCGAGCTGGAAGAAGGCCTGCGGCATAAGATGCTCGACGGCGCCGGTGTGGTCCGCGGCGAACGCTGCATCTTTACCGGCGAGGATCTGACTTGGAGAATCCGGCTTGAGGTGCAGGAGGTTTATGATCCGCTTTCGTTCCTGCAGCCCGGCGCAAAGCTGGCCTTCCTGGTGCACAACGTGGATCAGGTGCTCGGCCCCGGGAACGACGACGCGGCCGGCAGGGCGTTCGATTTCTCATTGACGATCCGAAGCTCGCCCGGCGGCAGGCTGCATTACGGACCGCTCACGACTCCGACCGGTTTGTTCGCGGAACAGGGCGGATTCGGGCCGCGGCAGTGAGGCAGCGAGGACGGCGATGGGATCCCAGGATCCTCATATGGACCCGCGTCTCATTATTCGCCATGAGCTGCGCCTGGTGGGCACCATCGATCTTCGCGGTTCGGCGCTGACCATCGGCCGGTCATCCCAGTGCGACATTCGATTGCAGCACGATGCCGTCTCGCGCCATCACGCCCGGCTGGAGAAGCGCGAAGACGGCTGGCATGTCGTCGACATGGAGAGCGTCAACGGAATTCGCGTCAACGGCAGGCGGATGAAGGAAGCCCGCCTGAGCCCGGGCGACGTGATCGAGGTCCGTCCGTTCGCGATGAACTTCCTGACCGCCGGCACCGGGCTGGACCGATCGATCAGTCTGGCCGCGACCTGCGAGAAGGCCACGCTCATGCCGGACAGCAGGTCGTCGGGGCAGGTCGTGCGGCAGAGGCTGGCGGACCTGTACGGTCTGGCGAGGCTGGTGATCCATCGCCAGGATAACGGCTCCTTCTGGCAGGAGATCCACGCGGCGTTGCAGCGGTCGCTGGTGGCGGACCGATGCGTCCTGGTGGGCTTCGATCAGATGACCGGCATCTATCGTCTTGCTCCACGGATCCGTCCTTCCGAGACGGAGGCGCCGCTGGTAGTCAGCCAGTCAGTGCTCCATGACGTGATTGAGAACCACCGGGCGGTGCTGGTGCGGCGGGTGGCGGAGGACAATCACTACGCCGCGGCGGAGAGTCTGATGAGCAGCCATACGGGCTCGGTCATCTGCGTCCCGGTGCTGGTATCGGGGCAGACCCGGGCGGTGGTCTATGCCGAGCGGCGCGAGGGGCATCAGCCGTTCGGAACCGAGGACCTGGATTTCGTCACCGCGGCGGTAGATATGGCTGCCGCGGCGGTGGACATGGATGAACTTCAGGCGCGAGGTCGGGAGCTGTCTCGCCTGCGGGGCCGTGTCGATGCGGGACGCGAGGTGCAGGAGATGCTGTTGCCGCGGCCCGTTCCACAACCGAGCTGGGGACAGGTGGCGGCCAGGAACGTGCCGGCGGACCAGGTCAGCGGGGACATCTACGACGTGGCGATCGACGGCCGCGGCCGATTGGCAGTCAGCATTGCCGATGTATCCGGCAAGGGCGTGCCGGCGGCGTTCGTGACGGCCATCGTTCAGAACACCTTCCGGCAGGCACTGGGCGACCTGGAGGATCTCGGCGAAATCGTCCGGAGGATCAATGCGACGCTGCTGGCATATCGGCTGTCCGCCTGCTACGTGACGATGATCATCTGCCGATGGTCGACAGCCGGTGACATCGTGGAGATTGCGAACTGTGGGCACCATGCGCCGCTCTGGGTGACCGCCGACGGCCGGATCGATGCCTTTCCCGAGCGCGTCGGCCTGGCATTGGGTATCGCGCCGGAGTGGTTCGGGGAGATCGTTCAGCGCGACTCGTCGAACCTCCCCACCGTGCTCTTTTCCAGCGACGGCGCCACCGAGGCCAAGAACAGAAACCAGGAGCAGTATGGGCTTCATCGCCTGGGGGAGGAGTTGTTGCGGCTCTCTTCGGGCACACCCGAGGCAATCGTCGACGGTCTGGCAACTGCGGTTCGGCGGTTCAGCGCCTCGTTCGATCCGGAGGACGATGTGACGTTGCTGGTGGTTAAGAGGAATCCGTAGGCGCTCAAGGCTCGAAGGTAAGGGCCTTGCTCGCGGGGCGATTCTCCGAGGCGGACTCATCGGGAATCACGACGGTCGTGTTCGCGCCCTCCCCCTGCGATTCTTCGATCACAATCCGGCTGACGCGGGTCGAGCGAACGGAGACGCCCGCCAGGGTGGGCCGGCGCGCCGGGATGATGACGGTGAAAGTCGTGCCCTGGCCCGGCTGGGAACGGACGTGAATCTGCCCGCCGGACTGTTCCACGACCTCGCGGACGATCGACAGGCCCAGGCCCGTTCCTGAAATGCCGGCGGCCAGAGCCTGATTGCCCCTGCGGAAGGCATCGAAGATGGACCCTTCGCCGCCGGGTCCGCCGCGCCCGCGAAGCGTGGAGGGGTCGATGCCCATGCCGGTGTCGGAGACAGAAACGAAGACTCCCGTCGCATCGGGGCCGGCGGCGACCGCCGAGGCAGGCTCAGTGGTGTCCGCCGTCAAGGCGCTGGCATCGCAGCGTCCTGCTGTGACGGTCACTTTCCCCGGGCCGAAGGTGAACTTGATGGCGTTGTCGATCAGGTTGCCGACGCAATCCCGCAGATCATCCGGCGCGACCTCGACGGAGAGGTCGACACCCTCCGGCACCTGCATGCTGAGGGTGATCTGCTTGCCCTCGGCCAGTGGGGCGTTCTTCTGGCACAGGTCGGCGAGGACTTTCCGCACATCGGTCGGCGACGGCGGCCGCTTGCCGGGGTCCGCCTCCTGGAGCCTCGCCAGCGTCAACAGTTCGGTGACCTGGTTGATGCCGTCGCGGCAGCGGAACATGATCTTCTTGCAGGTGTCTCCGATGGCCTCGCCCTGGATGACGCCGTCGGAGATAAGCCCGGCCAGGGTCTGGACGACGGCGAGTGGAGTCTTGAGCTGGTGGGCGGCAGTCTGCATGAACCGCGAGCGGCGTTGCTGCAAGTCGGTGATGGCCAACTGCGATTGCCACAGGGCGTCGACCACCCGGCGGAGTTGCCTCTCGCGGTCGCTGAGTTGCGTGGCGATGTGCAGCGTGAAGTACAGCATGCCCATGATGCCACAGGCCACCACCGCGAATAGCGAAACCACATACTCGGGGCTCTGATACAGGTACAAGCCCTGCATGGAGGGCAGGAAGGCATAGTGCGGAACCACCCAACCACGCAATTCTCCCACGCCGAGCACCACGAAGAGAAGAACCGCCCAGATCCCCTGGATCAGTGCATGCCACTTTCGGAGGATGAGTGAGCCGATGGCCATGTGGAACAGGTAAAACACCGCCATGGGGCTTTCCACGCCGCCGGTATATCTCAGGATCAGGGTCAGGAAGAGGAGATCCACGGCGACCTGGGCGTTGGCGAAGAACAAGGCGCTGGGTGTGGCCCTCTCCTCATCTCCGCTGGAGGCCGCCTCAAATCGGGTGCGCAGGAAACGCGAGACGGCCATCCAGATCAGGTTGACCGCCGCCAAGGCGGCGAGGACTACGGCCAGTTGGATGGGTCGTCCGGGTCCGGGGGCCAGAAATCGCTCGGCGGTCAGGATCAGCAGGGCAGCGCAGATCATCCCCCATCGGAGTCGGATAAACCAGTGCAACCGCACCAGGGAGATGAGGACGTCGGTGTGCGCGGGACGGTGCGGGCCCGTTGTGGAAGCATCCGCCAGATTGCCGGACTCATTCGGAACGCCCATTGCAGCACCTATCGTCGCCCTGGCACAGGCGTTTACAGCATACCGCAGGATCGACGGCGGCGTCGAGCGTTCTTTTGAATGCGTGCCGGGCGTGAGAATGCGGCAAGTCGTCGGTCGCTCGATGGCGAGGAAAGGACCCCGGCGGTCTTGCAGTTGCCCGCCTGAAACCGATATACTGATGCACGGAGGAAGAGCTGGGAGCGATGCATGCCCTTTCGGGCCCGCCCCGCGCGGCCGACGCCTGCATGAAGCCTGTCAGACGCGGCTTGTTCCACAGACAACAGGAGATCGATCAATGAAAAGGCTGCCGATGCTGCGGAAAGCGGTGTTGTTTCTGGCCGTCACGATGACAATTGCCTGGGCGGCTTCGGAAGCGCTGGCGTCTCTGCCGGGCATGGCCGCCGCCAACCAGGTCAGTCAGACAAGTTATCGATCGTTCCTGGGTGACAACCTTGGAGTGGTGGGAATTCTCTACACCCACACCGGCAGCGACCGCCAATGGGGGCCGAACCACAACCTGGCGCGGACCAATATCGTCAATACATTTCAATCATACGGGTTAAACCCGGTCCTGGAGCCGTTCACGTATTCGGGCACGACCTACTACAACGTCGTGGCGACGAAAGTCGGCACGACTCATCCCAATGACGAGTACATCATCGGCGCACACTTCGATTCCGTGGCCTGCCCCGGCGCCGACGACAACGCCAGCGGCGTCTCTCTGGTATTGGAAGCGGCTCGCATCCTGAGCCAATACACCTCTGATTACACCATACGGTTCATCGCCTTCGACCGTGAGGAACAGGGGCTCTACGGCAGCGACGCCTACGCCTCCGCCCATTCGACGGACAGCATCCTGGGGATGATCTCCGCGGACATGGTCTCCTACGACCAGGGCGGCAACCTCTGCCGGACGTACGGCCGCTCGTCCTCCGACCCCCTCAAGCTCGCCCTGGGCAGCGCCATCGCGACTTACAGCGGCGGCCTCAACTGGACCAACTACGGACAGATGGATGCCAGCGATCACGCCCCCTTCGAGTGGCAGGGCTTCCAGGCCTGCTGCCTCATCGAGAATTACACGGACAATCCCAGCTATCACAGCACCAGCGACTGCGTGGACATTGCGGGCTACATCAACTACGCATTCGCCGTCAAGATGACCCGCAGCGTGGTCGGCTTCCTGGTCGACTCGGCCGGCGTGAACGTGCCGTACGACGGGCTGGCCTTTTCCTATCCCAACGGCCGCCCGACCTTCAGCTATCCGCCGGGCGGCCCGAGCGTTCGCGTCGTCGTCGCGGGCGTCGGGAGCGGCGTTCCCCAGCCCGGCACTGGCGTGTTGCACTATTACACCGAGGGACGCTGGCAGAGCGCGGCGATGACGGTGGTTTCACCCAATGTGTATGACGCGGTTCTGCCGGCGGCGGGCTGCGGCACAACCGTTCAGTACTATGTCAGCGCCCAATCCACGGGCGGCACAACGTTCAACGATCCGCCGGACGCCCCGTCGACGACCTTCACCACGCTGTCCGGCTACGGCACAGGGGTGGTGTACGAGAACTATCTCAACACCAATCCCGGCTGGACGGTGCAGGGACAATGGGCTTTCGGGCATCCGACCGGCGGCGGCTCCCACAATCTCGATCCGACCAACGGGTACACCGGCACGAATGTGTATGGATACAACCTCAGCGGGGACTATGCCAATAACATCCCGGCTTATTACCTGACCACCACGCCGATCAACTGCACCGGCAAATACGGGGTAAAGCTGGACTTCTATCGCTGGCTGGGCGTGGAATCGAACGAAAACTACGACAAGGCCACGATCGAAGCCAGCAACAACGGCCTCTCATGGACCACGATCTGGCGCGCGGCCGACACCGGCGCCGCGGTCAGCGACGCCTCGTGGCAGCACGTCATCTACGACATATCGTCCGTGGCCGACAACAAGCCGGTCGTGCAGATTCGCTGGGGCATGGGCCCAACTGACAGCTACGTGACCTATCCCGGCTGGAACATTGACGACGTCAAGTTGACGTCACTGCAATGCACGCCGCAGTGTGGCGGCCCGACCAACGGCGACATGAATGGGGACGGCAAGACCAACGGAGCCGACATGCAGGCGTTTATCAGCGCGGTCATCACGCGAGCGACCGATCCGGTCGTGGTCTGCCCGGGGGATTTCAGCGGGAATCTGATCGTCGATATGGCCGACGTTCCCAGCATGGTCAACGCGCTGTTAGGGCTTTAAGGCCGCGTGCGGGCAGGAGCGATCAGAGTCAACCGGTCAAAAACCCGGGTCGCGCTTGCTCATTTCCCTGGATCTTGTGGCCGGCCGGCCCATGCCGCCGGGCGACGGTGAATCCCCGGCCTTGTGCAACCGTTCCGAAACTGGTACATAGCGCGGCATGTACCAGAAACTCACACTCATAGCGGTCTTGGTAATGGGCTGCTGGCAGCCCGCTCAGGGTCAATCGGGCGATGCCTTGGACGAGGCGCTCGGGCTCGTCGGGGTGCGTCGCGACGATCTCGGCTGGCAGCCCAAGGGCTGGTGGACGAAGTTCCCGGCGCAGATACCGTACAAGCTCCGCTCCTTCGACAGCTTGTTCGACCATCCGCTGGACGCCATCACCTACACGCGGCTGCTGGCCAATGCGGCGAGGGTGCATCTCGATCCCGCTGTCCAGAACAAGCTCGATGACCGCAAATGCTCGAACATCTATCACGCCGCCCACATCCTCGGCGTCGATCCCAAGTACGGCGCCATGCGCGGCTATGCCACGAATCTCCCCAAGGAAGATACGCCGCTCGATAAGGCCATTGTGAACATGTATACCGCCGCCGGCCGGACGACCCAGCCGTTCACCTTCTACATGGACCTACCTTACCCCCAGTATGAAAAGGAACTCACCGAGAAGGTGCAGGTCATCCCCGAGAAGGCGCGGCCCATCCTCGGCCGGCTGGTGACGAGCATCAGCGAGGCACACCACTGGGCGGAATTGGCCGTCCGCAACGTCGACGGCGCGGACCTCGCGGTGGTGGCCCGGCGCTACAACGTCGGCCACGAGGAAGTAGACGCCTACGACTATTGCCCGCAGTTCGACAGTCTGGCCCAGACGTTGGATCAAGCCAGCCTGTGGTATGCGGCCGAGAAGTGCGTTGAGGCCCTCGAAGACGCCCGGATAGGGCTGGCGGCCGTCGAGGAGCTGAAGAATCCGCCCCCGTTTGCTTTCGACTGGCAAAGCCCATGGGGCTGGATTCGCATCCGGGGTGGCGGAGACGATCAGATCGACGGCACCGACGCCCTGCTGATCGTCGATCTCGGCGGCAATGACCATTACACCGGCGGCGTCGCGGCTTCAACCTCGGACCGGCTGATTGGCTTGTGCCTCGACATGGCCGGCAACGACCGCTACGAGTCGGACGTGCCTGCCCAAGGCGCCGGCATGTGCGGCATCGGCATCCTGATCGACGCCGCCGGCGACGACGAATACAAGGCGGAACATTACGCCCAGGGCGTCGGTCAGTTCGGTTTCGGTCTGCTGGCTGACCTGGGCGGCAACGACCACTACTTCGTCAAGTTCAACGGCCAGGGCTGCGGCTACTTCGGCATCGGCCTGCTGTTCGACTGCGACGGCGACGACCAGTACAAGCTGTACGCCGACGGCCAGGGGCTGGGCGGCGTTGCGGGCGTCGGCGTGCTGGCCGATCGCAAGGGCGACGACACGTATGAAGCCGTGCGCGACGCCAAGATCACGGGGCGGCCGTCTTATCACTCCCCCAAGGAGGACATCTCGGTCAGCAACGCCCAGGGCTGTGCCATGGGGCGGCGGGGCGACGGCTGCGACGGGCACTCCTGGGCCGGCGGCCTGGGCGCCCTGATCGACATCGAAGGCGACGACAAGTACACGTCGGGCAGTTGGACCATGGGCACCGGGTACTGGTTCGGGACCGGCATCCTGTACGACGGCAGCGGCAACGACGAGTATCGCGGGGTGTGCTATTCACAAGCCACCGGGGCCCATTTCTGCATCGGCGTCCTGCTCGATGAAGGCGGCAACGACAAGCATCTGGCCGAGGCCACGGCCAACATGTGCTGCGCGTGGGGACACGACTTCACCATCGCCCTGCTGGTCGACATCGGCGGCGACGATGTCTACGACGTGCGGCAGAATGGCATTAGCTACAGCATCAACCGCAGCTTCACCGCCCTGATCGACATCGGCGGGAATGACACCTACAAGAGCGACGCCTCGCTCCGCAAGCCGGAGGAGAACCGGCCCGGCTTCGCCAAGTACGACCCGCGATTCGAGGCCGGCACCGCCGAGCGTCCCGAGCCGGGCTTCTACTTCGCGGATGCCACGTCGATGGCCCTGTTCCTCGACATCGGGGGCAAGGACACCTACTGGTCCGGCCAGAAGGACAACAGCCAATGGCTCGACGAGCCCGGCGCGCCGAACTACAGGGTGCGGAACTTCAGCATCGGCATCGATCGCCCCGAAGGCGCCGTGAGCTTCGTGCCGATCCCCGAAAAGAAGCCGACCCAACCGCCGCCGAAGTTGCTGACCACCTCACAGCCCGCGAAGTGACCGGATGGAGCAGACTGCTCACCACGAAGGACACGAAGAGCACGAAGACAGAAAAGAGTCAGTACGGCGAGCTCCGCCTGCTGCTCACCCGCGCAAACCCATCATCGCCCTGACGGCACCATATTTCGACGTTTCGTCATTTTGGCGTTTCGGCGTTTTGACTTCTTGCTATCTCCTCCTTCGTTCTCTTCGTGTTCTTCGTGGTGCCCTCCCGCTTATCGAATGCCCAGCAATTCCACCGCGAACACCAGCACGGCGTTGCTGCCGATGACCGGGGGCGCGCCGCGTTCGCCGTAGGCCAGATCGGGCGGGAGCACCAGCCAGCGCTTGCCGCCGACCTTCATCGCTCCGACGCCCTCGGTCCAGCCCGCGATGACCTGGTTCAGCCTGAACTCGGCGGGCTGGCGGCGATCGTGGGAGGAGTCGAACTTGGTCCCGTCGGTCAGCCAGCCGGTGTAGTGCACCTTGACGCGGTCGGTAGGCTTGGGCGACG
>DATKKX010000130.1:0-5032 GCA_035542775.1 Phycisphaerae bacterium
GAAGCTTTAGTCTAGTTAAGGACCGAAGCCCAAAACGCACACAGTCCTCTCTGCTCTTCCACGGTGCGTTGTGCGCAATCGGTTGCTGGGTTGAGTGTAACGTGATAGTTTCAGTCGCCATTTTGGCAAATACACACTGTCCGCATGGGGCGGGCATTGAGGGGGATAGGATGCGCAGCGACACTGTCAAGAAGGGGTACGATAAAGCGCCGCATCGGAGCTTGCTCCGCGCGGTGGGATTGACCGACGCGGATTTCGATAAGCCGTTCATCGGCGTGGCGAACTCGTTCGTCGGCATCATTCCGGGCCATGTCCACCTGCAGGAGGTCGGCCGTCAGGTCCGCGAAGCCATCCGGGAGGCCGGCGGCGTCCCGTTCGAGTTCAATACCATCGGAGTGGACGACGGGATTGCGATGGGCCACACCGGAATGCGCTATTCTCTGCCCAGCCGCGAATTGATCGCCGATGCGATCGAGACGATGGCCGGGGCCCACTGCTTCGACGGGCTGGTGCTGATCGGCAACTGCGACAAGATCGTTCCGGGCATGCTGATGGCCGCGATGCGCGTCAATATCCCGGCGATCTACGTCAGCGGCGGTCCGATGGCGGCCGGGAAGACGGCCGCAGGAAATGTGGTTGACCTCGCCAGCATCTTCGAGGGTGTGGGCGCGTACTCGGCCGGCAAGATCGACGACGCGGCCCTGCTCGAATTGGAGCGCAAGGGCTGCCCGACCTGCGGCTCGTGCTCCGGGATGTTCACGGCCAATTCGATGAACTGCCTGGCCGAGGCGCTGGGCATGGCGTTGCCCGGGAACGGTACGATTCTCGCCGTCGACGAGCAGCGGAAAGAGTTGTACCGGTCCGCCGGGCGGCAGATCCTGTCGCTGATCGCCCGCGACTTGAAGCCCCGCGACATCGTGAACCGCGAGACGATTGACAACGCTTTCTGCCTCGACATGGCGATGGGCGGGTCCACCAACACGGTCCTCCACACGCTCGCGATTGCCCACGAAGCCGGCGTTCCCTACACGCTGGATCGCATCAACCAGCTGTCGGATCGCGTCCCGTACCTTTGCAAAGTCAGCCCGGCGGGTCACCACCATGTCGAGGACGTGGATCGCGCTGGGGGGATCAGTGGCATCTTGAAGCGGCTCGCGGAAAAGGGCGATCTTCTGAAGCTCGATCGCCCGACCGTGTCGGGCAAGACGCTCGGCGAGGTCATCCGGGGCGCCGCCGTCACAGACGAGGACGTGATCCGCCCTCTCGCCAATCCCTACCGCGCGACCGGCGGCCTGACGGTCGTCTTTGGCAATCTCGCGCCGGAAGGCGGGGTGGTCAAGGCTGGGGCCGTTGCCCCCGAGATGCTGCGGCACGAGGGACCGGCAGTCATCTTCGAATCGCAGGACGACGCCTTGGCCGGCATCCTGAACGGCAAAGTGAAAGCCGGCGACGTGGTCGTCATCCGGTACGAGGGGCCGCGCGGCGGTCCGGGCATGCAAGAGATGCTCTCGCCGACGTCGGCGCTAATGGGGCGCGGCCTTGGGAATGCCGTCTCGTTGATCACCGATGGGCGTTTTTCCGGCGCGAGCCGGGGTGCCTGCATCGGACACGTGTCACCCGAGGCCGCGGCCGGCGGCCCGATCGGATTGCTCAAGCCGGGGGACCGCATCCGTATCGATATCGAGAAGCGCCTGCTCGAGATCGAATTGAGCGAGGCGGAGCTCAAAGCCCGCAAGGCCGCCTGGAAGCCGTCGCCGCCGAAGGTGAAATCGGGCTGGCTGGCCCGCTACGCGAAGATGGTCACCTCCGGCAGCCAGGGCGCGGTGCTCAAAGACGATTGAGTATGAGCGAACGCATTTTGGAAGCCACCTGACGAAATCCCCCCACCGCCTCCCTTTACGAAAGGGGGGGTGGTGGGGGGATTTGGCATTTTGGCCGGGTGCCCGCCTTCCCGTTCGGCGTGGTAGGGTACTCCGATCGATCCTGATCCGAGCAGCGCGATCCTTCAATTCCTTGTGTTCCGAGAAGGGTCGTCGTTTGTGTCCAACCAAGCTGGGGGCGGTGTGGGGCGTCGGGCAGATACTGGGTATGCGGTGGCGGATCGTGCCTATTGGCGACGGCTCACCGCGCTGTTTTGCGGGGGCTGGTTCATCATTTATGCTGACCGCACGGTCCTGTACCCGCTGCTCACGGCCGTCGCCAAGGAGTTCGGTCTTACTGGCGTCCAGACCGGTCTGATCACCGGCACCTATTTCGCTTGCTATGTGAGTGCGCAGCTTTCCGCCGGATTCCTGGCCGAGCGGTACGGGCTGAAACGGATCCTGGTGCTGTTTGCCTACATCGCGGCGTTCGGTCTGGTCGGGGTCGTGTGGGCGGGCAATTTCCATCTGCTCCTTTTCGTCGCGGGCCTGCACGGCGCGGGCGCCGGAGCGTATTTCGGGATGGCGTATAGCATCGCCATCCACACCATTCCCGGGCCCGAGCGCGGGCGGGCGGCCGGGATCATCAACGGCGGCATGGCGCTTGGCTTGGTTGCCGGGTTTGCCCTGGCCGGCCCGCTGTTTTATGCCACTGGAAGCTGGCGGACGCCGTTCCTCATTCTCGCGGTGCCGACGTTTTGCATGGCCTGGCTTTTTCAGGCGGTGGTGCGGGATGTGCACGTGCCGCGCCGTCGCTCCACTGGAATCGCCGAGCTCGTGAAGGATTCGGTCCTGCTCCGGATGAACCTGGCGGGCTTCTGCGTGCTCTACGGTTGGTGGATGCTCCTGTCCTGGGGGCCGGTGTTCCTGCAGATTGAACGCGGCATCAGCTTGACGCTGTCCGGCGTGTACACGCTGGCGATCGCCATCACGGCGCTGCCGTCCGGCATCCTGCTTGGCCGCTGGTCCGATCGGGTTGGACGAAAACGCCTCATCTTGTGTATGCTGCCGCTCATGGCTGCGTCGGTGGCCTCTGTGGCGCTCGTCAGTTCCCATGTGGGCCTGTTGTTCTTGTTGCTGGCGTACGGGGCCTTCGGAAAACTCGCCTGGGATCCCTTGGCCATCTCCTGGCTGGGGGACACAGTCGCCCGCCAGCGGCCCGAGTCGGTCGCGGTGGCGGTCTCCGTGTTCTCGTTCCTCAGCGTGTTGTCGGCCGTGGTCGGGCCGCCCGTCACCGGGTGGATCAAAGACCTGACCGGTTCACTGGCAGCCGGCTTCTATGTGGCGGCAGCCATTGTCTTGGTCGCATTCCTGCTCTCGGTCGGACTCCCCGATACGGCCGGGCGGCAGGCGAAGGCATGAGCATGGTGCGTGGATGCCGTATTTTTCAGCTCGCGGCCGCTCTGGCTGTGCTGATGATTTGGCTTGCTGCGCCGCTGTTTGTGCGGCCCGTCCATGCCGGCGCTGCGCGGACCCCGCCCACGAAGGCGCCGCCGGCCAAGCCTGTCCCGCAGGCCGAGCAGACAACGCCGCCCATCCGCATTCTGGTCGTCGGCAGCGAGGCCGAGGCCCAAGCCGTCCTCGACGCGGTCAAGGCCGGCAAGCCGTTCGAAACGTTGGTCCGGGAAAAGTCCATTGGCCCGGAAAAAGAGCGGGGCGGCTATCTGGGCCGAGTGGACGCTGCCACACTGTCGCCCGAGGCGGCGGCGGCACTGGCCAAGACGCGGCCGGGTGAGGTTAGCACCATCTTCCGCGTTGAGAAGGGCTTCGGCATCCTGCAGGTCGTGGCGGAGAAGGACGCGCGAGAACTCGACGCCCAGGTGCGGCGGGAAGACGGGTCGGACCTGCTTCGTCGCGGTGTGGAGATGGGCCGCGCGGGGGACCTCGATGGCGCCGTCGCGCTGCTTCGGCAGGCCGTGGAGCGCGATCCGACCCTGGCCAACGCCTATTACAATCTGGCCATCGCGTATCGTCGGCTGGGGCGCACCGACGAAGCGATTGCTAGCATGCGAGAGACGACCCGCCTGCAGCCGAAAGATTTCGACGCCTTCATGCGCCTCGGAGATTGGCTGGCGGCAGGCGGCAAGACCGAAGACGCGATCGCGCAGTACGAAAAGGCATCGCTCATCCGAATGGATTCGCAGGAAGCCTGGCGGGCGCTTGCCAAGGCGTATGAAACGGCCGGCCGCGACAAGGATGCGTTGGGAGCCTACCGGAGATTGCTTGCGCTCACCGGGCAGAGCGAGCCGAGCGTGATTGAGACCTGTCTCCGGCTTGCGATCAAGCTCCAGGATGGTCCGGCGGCTGTGGATGTGGCTGAACGTCTCTCGAAAATCCGTCCCACGCATGAATCCTTTCTATTACTCGGAGATGCGTACCTACTCAACAGCCAATGGCAGGAGGCGATTCGGGAATACCAAAAAGGCATTCTCCTCGCGCCAAACTCTGTCCAGGGACGGCTCGGGCTCGGCAAGGCGTACGCCAAGACCGGCCAGCTCGAGCCCGCGGCGGAGCAGTTCCTGAAAGTCGTTCAGCTCCAGCCCGACCGCCCGGACACCTACCAGGAATTAGCGAGCGTGTACGAGCAGATGGGGCGCCTGGATCTCGCAATCGTGGCGATGCGGGATGGGGTCGCTGCCGCTGCACGCATCACGCCGGCCGCACAGGCGGAACTCGCGGACCGCTTGGCCACGCTCTACGACAAGGCGGGCATGAGCCGCGATGCCGAATTGCAGAGGGAGCGCGCCAAAGCCCTGCGGTCGCCATAAGCCTCGTAGTTCCTCGGTTCAAGGTTCAACGTTCGAGGTTCAACCTCAACGCCCAAGGTCCAAAATCCCGCGCCAACGTCCGACGTCCAAAGTCCAACGTCAAGAGTCCAATGGCGCAAGGGGCAAGGTGAGAGCCGAAGCATTCTCTGCGGGCTTCTGCGCCCCGAACTCGTCCTGCGTACTGAGTTGAGAACCTCGCACCTCGAACTTTGAATCCTGAACCTCGATCTTTGACCTGTCCATCGCTTTGTATACAATTCTTGCCAATCTGCCACTTTTTACCTAGTCCACGTTGACAATCTCAGTACCCAAGCGTACAAAGCGACCCTGGGAGGCACTTCGGGT
>DATKKX010000131.1:0-7306 GCA_035542775.1 Phycisphaerae bacterium
GATGAGCAGGTCGAGGAACTGCGTCGACGCCAGGACGCGGCCGCTCAGGAGCATTCGCTTTTGTGCCAGCAACGGCGGGAACTGCAGGAACAATGGCGGCAGGAGTCTCTCGGGGATCGACCCGGGGAAGAGCCGTCTTTCACCGCGGCGGCCGGGCCCGAAGGCGCAGAGAAGCCTCCGGAGTCTGCGGTGTCCGATGAAGTCAGTCCTGACCGGCGACACGTGGAATCGCTCGCCGACGCCGAGTCCGTCGAAGTCTGCGAGCAGAGAGGCGACCGCCGTGAGGAATTGAGCGCGGCGAGTTCTGAGTTGGTCGAGGACGAGGCGTTCCCGGGGCATCGCTTGGCTCAGACGACAGAGCTGATCGGTGCGACAGTTGGGACAGAGACCCGCAGGGTACCGGAAGAGGCGGCTGAGACTGCCTCGCGGACCGCGCCGAGGAGACTCGGAGCCAGAGTGGTCCGGATCGGCGCGCTGGCCTTGCTTGTCGGGTGTGGTGTGGGGGCTGTTTATCTCGCCTCGACGCCGGAAGACATCATGGTCAAAGGGCGGGTGACGTTGAACAGCGGCGCCGCGGCGCACCTGTCCGCGGCCGAGCATTCGGAGCGGATGCAGGATCCGGCCGTCTTCGGCAAAGCTGCCGCGATCAGCGGCGCTGATATCCAGTCGATGTATCGCAGCGGCAAGATCGGACTGGCAGTCGCCGCGGGAGGATACGAGCTCGAGTTGAACGCCCGCGTGCCCCGTGATCAGCAAAGCGTGGCGCAAGCATGCCTGGATGCGTGGGCCAAGGCGTATCAGGAGGTTCTCAGTCAGAGCGTGATCTCCGGGTCGGAACGGAAGGCTCGCTTGGCCGGCATGGAGACCGATTATCAGAAGCTGGTTGCTGAGCGGCGGACCGCGCAGGCGAAGCTGGAGGAGTTGAAGGCTGCGTTGCAGAATGATCCCAGCCTGGGTCAGGTCGAGGCGGCCCGGGCCGCCAAGAGCGAGCTGAAGACCAGGCTTGCCCGGGCGCGCGATGAATGGGAGGCGGCCAAGGCGAAGCTGGCGGCGTTCGAGGCGACCGCGCCGTCCACAGATACGATCGTTCCCACCGAAGAGCAGCTTGTTCAGGCCTGTGCCGGAGATGGGGAGCTCATGCAGGCCGTCGAGCAGCGTGACGCCAAGGCCCGCGAGCTCCACAAGGTGCTGACCGAGGCCATGTCGCAGTCCCAGACGCCGCTTGCCGCATTGCTGGCCAGCATCAACGAGTTGGCCTCTGAAGTGGATCAGCAGATTGCGGATCAGACGGACAAGGATATTCGCCGCGAGCTTGAGGAGATCGCCGTTACCCTCAAGGACTACCGCCGCTACGCGGAGGTGTTCTCGAGGAACTGGGATGAACTGGCTCCGAAGGTGGGTTCGTGGAAGGCCGGCGGGGACGCCGACCTGCTGCTGGAGTACCAGAAGAAGGCGGAGATGCTGATCCGCGAATTCCATTCGCAGTCCGGCGAATCCTCCAAGACGGCCGGCGCGAAGACGGACGCGATCGCGCAGGGCGGATCCGAGATGACCATGCGGCGCGTCATCCACGGTCGCCTGCGCAAGGCCCTGCTCGCTTGCCAGCAGGCCCGGAATGATTGGATCCTCGCCGCCCGCGGCGCTGTCCCGCGATACAACCTGGGACTGAAAGCCCTGGAGGATGCGATTCATGATCTGACTCCGCGGATCGAGCAGCGACGAAAGTACCACAAGGACAAGCTGGTCGAACAGTTGATGAAAGCACGAGGGGATGAGCGCGCCGCCGAATCACAGCGTCTCCTCGAAAACAGGGAGGAGGCAACGCGGCAGTACCAGCGTCTGAGTGATGAATTCGTGAAACTGGATACCGAGGCGACGGGCGACGAAGCCGCGCGGGCCGAGGCGCAGCAGAAGCAGATACAAATCCGCGAACAGGAAGAGCGGATATCGCGTCTGGATCGGGAGGCGCAGGCGATCCAACAGGAGATCGATCGGCTCCAGGGCGATGGAGATGTAAGTCTAGCTGGATCAGCGAGTTATGAACAACTGGCCGCGTCTCCCCCCGATCGGCTGGAGAGTCGCAGGCTGCACCAGGGACTCAAGCTGGGCGGCGTTTCGACCGCGGTGTCCTTCATTGTGTTCTTCGCAATCAGCGGCTTGCGGCGGCCGCGCCACTGAAGCTCGATCCGGCCAGCGCATGGCTCCGGCGGCCGTTGGTCGTGATTCGCGTGCCGCCGGTTTCGCGAGGCCGTCTCCTGGATCTCTACAACAATGCGCGTGCTGATGCTGGCAACGGATCTCGAGCGCGGCGGCTTGCCTATGCGCCTCGCGCGCCTGGCCACGGCATTGCATGACACCTGCGTCGAGCCCGTCGTCGGCTGCCTTGCGGCCAAGGGACCGGTCAGTTTCGAATTGGAGGCCGCGGGAATCGAGACGTTCTCGTGCGACGCCCGCGGGCGGTACGACATCTCATGCCTGTGGAGCCTGGCTCGTCAGGTCCGCCGGCTTGATCCGGATCTCATCCAGAGCTTTCTCTGCCACGCGAATGTGGCGGCTCGGCTGGTGGGGCGATTGGATCGCTACCGCCCGGTGGTTACCGGCACGGTGACGATCGAGCTGGAGCGCCGCACCCACCGCTTTCTCGAATCGCTGACTTGCGGTCTGTCCGACCGGCATGTCGCCAACTCCCGGGCGGTGGCCGATCATCTCCGCGTCGACCTCGGCTTTCCCTCGGAAAGATTGGTCGTCATACCGAACGGCATCTCGTTGGAGGAGTTCGATGGCCAGCCGGCAATAGACCGTCGGGCAATGGGTCTGGCCGCGGATGTGCCCTTGATCGTCTGGGCGGGAAGGATGGACCCGGTCAAGAACCTCGAGACGGTTGTCGAAGTGATTGCAAGGGCTCTGGGACACATGCCCCTTCAGGCGGTATTGCTGGGCGACGGCCCGGAACGACCCCGCATTGAATCGCTCATTCGGAAGAAAGGGCTTTCGAGTGCCATACGCATGGCACTGTGGTCCGATCGTGTCCTCGGCTGGTTGAAGGCCGCCGACCTGTTGTTGTTTCCCTCGCTGACGGAGGGATCGCCCAACGTGGTGCTCGAGGCGATGGCGTGTGGATGCGCCGTGGTGGCCAGCGATGTGCCCGCCTGCCGCGAGCTGATAGACTCCGGCGTTCATGGATGGCTGTGTCGATCCGACGATCTGGAGGGGCTGGTGGCGGCTGTCCTTCTGGCGTCAAGCGATACGGCCGCGCGGCGCCGGTGTGCGGACGCAGCAAGGCGTAGGGTCGAAGAAGGGCATGCTATGCAAGCCATTGTGCACCAGTGGGAGATGCTGTTTGAACAGGTGGTACAAGGGCGGTGAAGCCGTCGATGGCGACCGCGTGCCGCTAAAAAAAGATTTGCTCCCACGCAACTTTCGATCCGGGCGAAAGTTCCATGTCACGAAGGCCGGTGTTGAGGCACTAATGAAGAAAACCCTCCCTATTTTTGCTTGACGCGCGGGTGGGGAAAAAGGTAGAGTCTGCCACGTAAATGGGGCCGAGTGGGTCCCTGGAGCACAACGTGGCGGCCAATGATTTTCATCGGATCCAGCCAGCATTCAGTCGACGCCAAGAACCGGCTGGCCATACCTGCCAAATTCCGCTCGCGCATCGATCCGGAACGGGACGGCAACGGCTTCGTTGTCATCTGCGGCCAGCCTTCAGACCGGCTCTGGTTGTACCCGGAGCGGTACTTCGAGGCTCTCGCCAGCCGCGCTCGCTCGCGTCTGATTCCGGACGGGGACCAACTGCGTTTCGACCAGCTGTACTTTCCCTCGGCGGAGCCGGCGGAACTGGACAGCCAGGGACGCATTTTGATCCCGGAGCGAATGTTACACGCGGCGGGGCTGGGAAGGGAAGTTGTAATTTGCGGAGTGCGGGACCATCTGGAAATCAGGCGCCCTGAGGATTGGGAGAAGGAGTCGAAAGAAGCTGGGGCGCTGTGGGTGCAGTACCAGGATAAGGCCCGCGAGGCTTATGAGGACGTGAGGCGGCAACCCGGCCCTGAGGCCGGATAGATCAGGTCAGTGGACGACGCGTGTCGTCCCGAGTGAGGTAAGGTTCGAGTTGTGGTGGCGCGGAAGGGACCCGAATCCGGGTTTCCTTCCGCCCTACCATTGATCCCGAGGGAGAACATCAAGCGCATTGCCGGCAGCTCAAGGAGGCACCGCTGCCGCTTGCGACGTGGGTGGATAGGAGGTCCGTATCGGCTCTTCAGCCCGTTTCACGGCTGGATTGGGGCCATGGCGCATTTCCGGGCGCGCCGGCATTCGAAATAATGAGCTTGCCGGCGCAGCTCGATGAAATCGCCTGTATGCAGTCACGCCATGATTCACGCGGCTGTTGCGTGAGTCGCGCGGAAGCGATTTCGCGTCGTGATCATATGAAATAGCCGGGTTTGGTGTGCCGGGTCCGGCTCCGACAATCCAACGCGTTGAGGGTGGCCCATTTGCTAGGGATGGCAAGTGGGCCGCTACTTTTTAGTGCCTGCAATGACCGACAGGCAGGGCCTCCAAGAGCATCTGCCTGGCATCTCAGAAATCCGCGGGCACCAGACTGTCGCAATCGTAAACCGCCTGGATTGATCAGCCGGCACGAGCCTCGGCAGAAAGAGCCCTGAAAAAGGGCGGTCCGCGTGCCTACCTCATGGACCGGTCCCGATTGGTCTCTATGGCGAGTGCGGCGCGGCGGGTTTTTCCACGGGTTTTTCCAACAGAAGCTGCAAACCGCTGGTTTGGACCAGGTGAGCCGATATGGTACAATGGACTCGCCGATTGTAGGTGATTCCCCTTGGCGTGAAGCCGTGTTGAACGGCGCTGTGATGCAGGGGACCTTCGGCGCCCTAAAGGGGTGGGTGTAGGCGTTCCATCTTCATACATGGCAGGAGGTTTCCGAACATGATCCACACTCCCAGGAATGTTATCGTTCTCATAGCGCTGGGATTCCTTGTCGCATCGTCTGCCGCCGGCGGTGAGATTCGCTGGAGGACTGGCAAAGCGTCGCTCCCGGCGGTGGCTCCGGACGAGGTAGCCGGCAGGATCAGCGAGCTGGCAGCCGGGGCCTCTGCCCATCACATAATTGTGCAGTTTGCCCAGCCGGTGAGCCTTGCTCAGAGGCAGGCCCTCGAAACCTTCGGGCTGCAGTTGCTCGGCTATCTGGGCGACAACGCCTTCTTCGCCTCCGTGTCGGCGGACAGGCTCGATGCCCAGGCGATTGCCCGCGTCGGTTCTGTGTCGGCGATGTCCGGCATTGCGCAGTCATGGAAACTCCATCCGTTCCTCAATGATGGCAACCTCCCGACGTGGGCGGTGGTTGCTCCGCCGGACAAGGTCAAGGGTGATTCGGGCGATCTGATGATCGCCACGTACGTCCTCTTCCATCGCGATGTGGGCCTCGAAGGGGACGCCGTGCGAGTTTGCGAGCAACACGGCGCCACGGTTCGAGGAAAGCTGCGCTCGATCAACGCACTGGTCGCCGAGGTGCCGTTCAACAATATTCGCGCCCTCGCCGATGAGGACGGCGTGCAGTGGGTGGAGCCGGCACTGCCGAGGATGGAAGGCAACAACGACGACAACCGCCTGCGAACCGGAGCGAACATCGTTCAGGCCGCGCCCTACAACCTGGACGGCTCCGGCGTCACGGTTCTGGTGTACGATGCCGGAACGGTCTATGCGGGCCACCCGGACTTCGGAACCCGCGTGCACGTCCGTGACGATTCCGGCGAGCATTACCACTCGACGCACGTTGCCGGCACGATCGGCGGCAGCGGCGCCGCCAGCAGCGGGCAATATCGCGGCATGGCTCCAGGAGTCATCATGGAGTCATATGGCCTCCAGCAGGCAGGCGGCCTCCATCAGGGCTTCCTTTACACTGATCCCTGCGATATCGAGGCTGACTACAGCCAGGCCATCAACACCTACGGCGCCGACATTGCCAGCAACTCGATCGGCACCAACACCGCCCCCAACGGTTATCCTTGCGAATGGGAGGGCAATTACGGCATTACCGATGTGCTGATTGACACGATCGTTCGGGGTGATGGAAGCAATCCGCTGTTCCCGGCGCCCTTCCGCGTCGTCTGGGCCAACGGCAACGAGCGCAACTCCGGCCGGTGCGGGACCACGTACCACACCACTGCTCCGCCGGCCTGCGCCAAGAACCACATCACCGTGGGAGCCGTGAACTCGAATGACGACTCGGTGACGAGCTTCACCAGTTGGGGGCCCGCGGATGACGGCCGAATGAAACCCGATCTTTCAGCTCCCGGGTGCCAGTCCAACGGGGACATGGGCGTCACCTCCTGCACCACCGGCGGCGGCTATCAGGTGCTCTGCGGCACGTCGATGGCCACCCCGACCGTTGCCGGTCTGAGCGCATTGATGATGCAGGACTTCCGCACCCACTACCCCAGCCGACCCGATTTCCGCAATTCCACGCTCAAGATCCTGTTCGCCCATACGGCCGTGGACCTGTTTAATCCCGGACCGGACTATCAGACCGGCTACGGATCCGTTCGCATTCAGCCGGCCATCGATCTGATGCGGACCAGCAACTGGCTGGAGGGCGAGGTTTCCCAGGCAGGCACTGTGATGCTGCTGGCCATCGTCAATCCCGGCGATCCGCAGTTGAAGGTCACCCTGGCATGGGACGACGTCCCTGGAACCCCGAACGTCAATCCGGTCCTCGTCAATGACCTGGACCTGCGAGTCTACAGCCCGAGCAACGTGCGTGCCTACCCATGGACGCTGGGAGGCGTGCTCAACCCCGGCGCACCAGCCGTCCGCACACAGGAGAACCACGTGGACAACATCGAGCAGGTCCTCGTGGATTCGCCGCAGACCGGCGCATGGCGCATCGAAGTATATGGCTTCGCCGTCCCGCAGGGGCCGCAGCCGTTCTCCCTGGTCGCCACGCCGCAACTGATCGCGTGCTCACACCAGGGCATCATCACTCTCGATCGGGAAAAATACGCCTGCCAGTCCTCGGCGACCATTCAGGTTGTGGATTGCGACTTGAACACCAATGACAGCGTCGTGGAAAATGTCACTGTCAACATTGCCTCCACATCCGAGCCGGGGGGAGAATCAGTCATCCTGACCGAGACCGGCCCCCAGACCGCGACGTTCCGGGGGACGATTCAGTTGAGCACCACCAACGGTCCGGGCATCCTGTGGGTGGCTCCGGGTGACACTGTCACCGCGACATACATTGATGCCGATGACGGTCAGGGCGGTACCGATATTGTCGAGACCGATACGGCCG
>DATKKX010000132.1:0-22787 GCA_035542775.1 Phycisphaerae bacterium
TGCGGGCTCTGAGGCGAATGCCAATACTGCTGTGGCCTCGCTGACGGATGGTTCTGCCCTGCTGGCGGAGTTCGAGGCTGAACTGGGAGCCGTGCTGAGCCCCGATGTGACCAGCCGAATCATTGGCTCGTTGAAACAGAAATTGCTGAGCAAGGGCCTCAGCGCCGCGGCACCGTCGACCATCGTGAAGGAGCCTGAGACAAGACCGTCTGCTGAACGCGCCGTGACAGCCGATGCCGAGCCTGCTGTCGCGGCGCCGGCTCGTTGGGCCGCGGAGAAACTTGGCGCTGTTGCCGCCTTTGAGATTCCCAAGGAGCGGCCGGTCGAGGCGATTGAGTGTGTGACGCTGGGCGCGACGCGGGAGCAGGGCGGCACGCGCGGGCGGGCAGTCACGGTGGGCGGGGAGAATTGCCTGCCGTTCCACTTTTTCGAAGGCGATATCCCGCGACGGCCGGTGCTGGCTCTGGAAGTCTTCGACACGGTCAGCGCGAAGTGCTCGCCGGTCTTGCGTGAGGCATGGGGCGACTTGCTGGAGCGGCCGGCGGAGATGGCCCGCAAGGCGGTGGCGGAATATGGGGCAGAGTTGATCTCTGTGCGGCTCGAGGGCACGCATCCCGAAAAGGGCAATCGCAGTCCGGAAGCGGCGCTGACGCTGGTCAAAGAAGTGCTGGCCGCGGTCGACGTGCCGATCATCGTCACGGCCCACAGTCATTTCGAGTCGGCCAACGAAGTAATGAAGAAAGTCGCCGCGGGTTGCGCCGGCGAGCGGTTGCTGCTGAACTGGGTGGTGAGCGACAACTATCGCACCATCGCAGGCGTGGCCCTTGCATACGGTCACTGCGTGGTGGCCCAGAGTCCCATCGACGTGAATATGGCCAAGCAGCTCAACATCCTGCTGACCAACATGGATCTGCCGCGAGATCGCATCATCATGGACCCGCTGGCCAGCTCGCTGGGCTACGGCCTGGAGTACGTCTATTCCGTGATGGAGCGAATCCGGCTGACCGGTCTGGGCGGCGATCGGGCGCTGACCTTCCCGATGATCGCTTGCGTGGGGGCCGAGGCGTGGAAGGTCAAGGAGGCCAGCGCGCCGCAGTCGGCGTTCCCGACGTGGGGCGACCTGCACCGGCGGGCGGTGCGGTGGGAGGTGCAGACGGCCATGCCGCTCATTCTGGCGGGGGCCGATCTGGTGGTGTTGCAGCATCCGGAGTCGCTGGCGGCGGTGCGCCGGGGCGTCGCCCGACTAAGCGCGCATTCGAGAGCACAGGGCAGAGGATAGACCGAATATGGCAATGACCGGCCTGCAAATCCAGAAGCTTCTGCCCAAGACGAACTGCAAGGAGTGCGGCTGCAACACGTGCCTGGCGTTCGCCATGAAGCTGGCGGCCAAGAAGGCGGCGCTTTCGGAGTGCCCATACGCGTCCGATGAGGCCAAGGCGATCCTGGGGGCGGCCGCCGAGCCGCCGATTCGGACGGTGACTCTTGGCGAGGGCGAGCACGTGCTCAAGGCCGGCGGCGAGACGGTGCTGTTCCGCCATGAGAAGACGTTCGTCAACGGGACGGGCATCGGTCTGGCGGTCGACGACGCGATGGATGATGCCGAGATCGAGCGGCGCGTCAACACACTCCGAGAGTATCATCTGGAGCGGGCAGGGGAGACGCTGCGGCCTGACGTGGTGAGCGTGGGGTTTGAGAGCGGCGAATCGCGGCGATTTTTCGCGGTGCTGGAGAAGATCGCATCGCTGTGGCCGCGGCCGCTGGTCGTCCGCACGGATGATGCGGGCGTTCTTAAGACAGCGGCGGAGAAGCTCAGAGGGCGGCGGCCGTTGCTGGCATCGGCTATGCCGGCGACCGTGGATGAATTGGGCGGTGTTGCGAGGGCGACAGGCTCTGCGCTGGCCGTCGCGGCCGACAACTTCAATGACCTGGCAGCGATGGTCGAGCGGCTGGTTGCCGGGGAGGACGGCTTCCGCGACATCTTCCTGGAGCTGCGGGCCGACAGCCTCTGCGAGCACTATCAGAACAACACCATCATTCGCCGCGGGGCGCTGAAGGCCGGCCTCAAGGCCTTGGGATATCCCATCCTGCATTACGTCAACACAGGTGACCCGCTCGACGATGCGGTTGAGGCCGGGCTGGCCGTCGCCAAGTACACGAGCCTGGTCGTGCTTCCGGAGCTGGATCCGGCCGACTTGACTCCGCTGCTGACGCTCCGCCAGAACATCTTCACCGATCCGCAGAAGCCGATTCAGGTCGAGCCCAAGATCTACTCGATCGGCGAGCCGGACGAGAACAGCCCGTCTTTCGTGACTACCAACTTCTCGTTGACCTACTTCATCGTGTCGGGCGAGATCGAAAACTCCGGTCTTTCGGCGTGGCTGGTGGTCCCGGAATGCGAGGGGCTCAGCGTGCTTACGGCGTGGGCGGCGGGGAAGTTCGGCGGGGCCAAGATCGGGGCGTTCGTGAAGGAATCGGGTCTTGAGCAACGCACTAAGTGCCGTAAGATCGTGATACCGGGATACGTGTCGCAGATCTCCGGCGAGCTCGAAGAGGCATTGCCAGGGTGGGAGGTCCTCGTCGGCCCGCCCGAAGCCGCGGATATCGAGAGTTTCGTCAAGAACGTGTTCCGGTGATGTAGAGTGTCGGACAAAACCGGGACAGGCACCCTTGGCCTGCTAGCTTCGGGAGGTTAGGCGCCGTCGCCGGGAGCCAGTCCCGGTTTTGTCCGACGCATATAGGTTCCCATGCCCGTCGTCACGTTTCTTCCTTCTGGTCGATCCGCCAATGTGCCCGTGGGTACTTCTTTGCTCGACGCGGCCGTAGCCGCCGGGATAACACTCTCGGCGCCGTGCGGGGGCGAGGGCGTCTGCGGCGAGTGCCGCGTACAGGTTGCCTCCGGTGCTGTTCAATGCGTGGCGCGCGGCTGCCTGTCGCCCGGGGAGGTTGCTCAGAACTGGGTGCTGTCGTGCAGCAGCCGCGTTACCGGCGACGCGAGCATTCTGGTCCCGGCCGAGCAGGCGGTGGGGGCGGCGCAGATCGTGACTGCGGGGAAGCAAGCCGGTTCACCGCTGCCGGGCCATGGTTTCGGTGCGGGAGAGCCGGTAGTAGTCAAACAGGCGGTCAAAGTGCCCATGCCGGTCCTCGGGCAATCGCAGAGCGATTTCGAGCGGCTGGTGCGGGCGCTGCGCGGGGACGGCGGGCCGGAGGATCCGCGGGCCGGAATCGAGGTGTTCCGCGATCTGGCGGGTGCACTGAGAGCGAGCGACGGCAACGTTACCGTGTCGATGACTGCCGCGACCGAGACGGCTCCGTCCGAGATTGTCCGGATCGAGGCCGGCGACACGACCGGCCAGGCGGTGGGCCTGGCGATCGACGTCGGAACCACCACGTGCGCCGTGAGCCTGGTTGATCTGATCCGAGGGCATGTGCTCGGAACGGCGGCGGATTACAACGGGCAGCTTGCCCGCGGCGCGGATGTCATTAGCCGCATCAACTTCGCGCGGACGCCGGAACGGCTGGCTGAGCTTCGCGGCTTGGTCCTGGAGACCATCAATCGTCTGATCGATCGGCTGTGCTCTCATCACGCGGTTGTCCGCGAGCACATCGACAACGCCGCCGTGGCCGGCAACACGACGATGATCCACCTGCTGCTGGGCCTGAATCCCGACTTCATTCGGCTGGAGCCGTACACGCCAACGGTCAATCGCACGCCACCGTTGCGCGGGGGCGAGGTGGGTTTGGCGATGAATCCGGCCGGCGTCGTGCTATTTGCGCCGAGCGTGGGGAGCTACGTGGGCGGCGATATCACCGCCGGCTTGCTTACAACCGCGCTGGCCCGGCCGGGCGATGAGGTGCGACTGTTCCTCGACATTGGGACCAACGGCGAGGTCGTGGTCGGCAACGGCGAGTGGTTGATGGCCTGTGCGGCCTCCGCGGGACCGGCGTTCGAGGGCAGCGTTGTCCGCTGCGGGATGCGGGCCAGCGAGGGGGCGATCGAGCGAGTGCGGATCGACGTCACCACGGGAGAGGTCATCATCAACGTCATCGGAGGAGGCCGACCGCGTGGCATCTGCGGGTCGGGCATGATCGATCTGCTGGCTGAGCTGTGGCAGGCAAAGCTGCTCGATCCGGCGGGCAAGCTCAATCCGTTGGGCGGGAGCGAGCGGATACGGCCGGCGGAAGGGGCGAGCCGCAATATGGCGTACACGGTTGTTCCGGCAAGGGACTCGGCGACCGGCGAGGCGATCACGCTTGACGAACGGGACATTCAGAACCTGCTGCGAACCAAGGCGGCGGTGTACAGCGCGTGCGGGATCATGCTCAAGTCCGTCGGGCTTGGCTTTGACGCCATCCGTGAAGTGTACGTTGCCGGCGGATTCGGGCGGTTTCTGGATCTGGAGAAGTCGATCCGCATCGGGCTGCTGCCGGATCTGCCGCTGGATCGCTTTACGTATCTGGGCAACTCGGCTCTCAGCGGCGCGACGGCCATGCTGTGCCGGGCTGATGCCCGCGAGAACGTCGTTGGGCTCGCCAGCCGGATCACATATCTGGAATTGAATGTCGATCCGGCATACATGGGCGAATACACGGCCGCTCTGTTCCTGCCGCACACCGACTTGGACCGCTTCCCGACGGTCAAGGCGGCTCTGGCGGCGCGAGCCGACCGCCCTATGGGCGAGAGCAACGTATCGTCCTCTTTGTGACGCAGTCGATTTGAGGGAGCTATCATACAAACATGACACGCTGCCCAGGCCAGGATTCACAGTACTGGAAGCCGGAGGACATCTCCTTCATCAAGTGCCCTTTCTGCGGCGGGGAGATCGAGTTCTGGAAGGATGAGCCGGTCCGCCCGTGCGGATCGTGCGGGCGCGAGGTTCGCAATCCGAAGCTCGACGCCGGGTGCAGCAAGTGGTGCAGGCACGGGGAGGAGTGCGCGAAGCCGCCGAGCGATTTACCGCCGCCGGAGAAGAGCTGAGTCGATGAGAGCGGCGTAGGTAGAAGAAAACGGCACGGCCTGTTGCCAAGCCGTGCCGTTAAGGGAAGTTTCGATCGTCACGTTGGCCACGGGGGGCCAACGCTACTTGGTTACATCATTCCGCCGTGCGGGTGTCCGTGCCCGCCGGGCGTTTCCTTCTTCTCCTTGATCTCGCTGACGACTGCCTCGGTGGTCAGCAGCAAGGTGGCGACGCTGGCGGCGTTCTGCAGGGCAATGCGCTCGACCTTGGTCGGGACCAGCACGCCCATCTGGATCATGTCGCCGTACTCGCCGGTCAGGGCGTTGTAGCCGAAGTTGGTCTCCTTGGACTCGTATACCTTCTGGGCCACAATGGAGCCGTCCAGCCCGGCGTTCTCGGCGATGCACTTGATTGGCGCCCAAAGGGCTCGGCGGACGATGTCCACGCCGGTCTTCTGATCACCTTTGAGCTTCTTCTCTTCCTTGTCGAGCACCGAGGCCAGGGCGCGGAGCGGGGCCACGCCACCGCCCGGCAGAATGCCTTCCTCGACGGCCGCCCGACAAGCGTGGAGGGCGTCCTCGACGCGGGCCTTCTTCTCCTTCATCTCCACCTCGGTGGCCGCCCCGACCTTGATCTGGGCGACGCCACCGGAGAGCTTGGCCAGCCGTTCTTCGAGCTTCTCGCGGTCATAGTCGCTGGTGGTCTTGTCGATCTCGTTCTTGATCTGCTCGATGCGGGCCTTGATGGCGGAATTTTCGCCGGCGCCTTCGATGATGGTGGTGTTGTCCTTATCGATCACCACGCGCTTGGCCTGGCCAAGGTCCTTCATGTCGATGGATTCAAGCGTGATGCCGAGGTCCTCGAAGATGGCCTTTCCGCCGCTCATGATGGCGATGTCCTCGAGCATGGCCTTGCGGCGGTCGCCGAAGCCGGGGGCCTTGACGGCGGCGCACTGGAGCGTGCCGCGGAGCTTGTTCACCACCAGAGTGGCCAGGGCCTCGCCTTCGATGTCCTCGGCGATGATCAGCAGGGGCTTGCCCGCCTTGGCGCACTTTTCGAGGATGGGGATGAGGTCCTTGATGGCCGAGATTTTCTTCTCATGGATGAGGATCGCGGGCTTATCGAGGCGAACCTCCATCTCCTCGGGGTTGGTGATGAAGTGCGGCGAGAGGTAGCCCTTGTCGAACTGCAAACCCTCCACGAGGTCGACCACCGTGTCGATGGTCTGGCCTTCCTCGACGGTGATGACGCCGTCCTTGCCGACCTTGTCCATGGCCTCGGCGATCTTGTGGCCGATGTCGGCGTCGTGGTTGGCGGCGCAGGTGCCGACCTGGGCAATCTGCTTGGACTCTTTCACCGGCCGGCTCATGCGGGCGTACTCGGTCACGATGGCCTCGACCGCGGTATCAACGCCGCGCTTGAGCTCCATCGGGTTGGCCCCGGCGGCGATGTTCTTGAGGCCCTCGTTGAAGATCGACTCGACGTAGATGGTGGCCGTGGTGGTGCCGTCGCCGGCATCGGTGGAGGTCTTGCTGGCGACCTCCTTGACCATCTGGGCGCCCATGTCCTCATAGGCGTCTTCGAGCTCGATCTCCTTGGCCACGGTGACGCCGTCCTTGGTGACGGTGGGCGAGCCGAAGGACTTTTCCAGCACCACGTTACGGCCGCAGGGCCCCAACGTGACCTTCACCGCCCGGGCGAGCTGATTCACGCCGCTGCGGATCGCCTCGCGGGCTTCCATGTTGAATGCAATTTTCTTCGCTGCCATATTCTGTTTCTCCGACTTTCAAAGCGATTTAGCGCTGTTGTGCTGTCGTACGCCGCCCGAGCCGTTCCCACGCTCTGTTATCGATCGGTGCGGCGATGTGCACCATCCGATCGGCCTGAGCGGAGTTT
This sequence comes from Phycisphaerae bacterium, assembly GCA_035542775.1. Classification (GTDB taxonomy): domain Bacteria; phylum Planctomycetota; class Phycisphaerae; order UBA1845; family UTPLA1; genus DATKKX01. The sequence goes on from DATKKX010000132.1 coordinate 6,852, forward strand.
CGGGCTCATTCCTCTTCGTCGCCGATGCCGCGATAGGGCTCATCCTGCCAGACCGAGCCTCGCTGCTTCACCTGCAACTCGACGGTCTCGACCGCATCCGCGTCGACGAAGATCACGTCGTCCATGACCTCCTGGTCGTCGAACTGCGAGGGGCGGATCTCAATTCGAAATCCACCTTCCTCGATCAGGTTGTAGGCCAGCGGATGGATGTGCAGCGCTTCCTCGTTTCCCGGGAAGGTCAGCACCAATCTCGCGGCCGATCCGAATTTGATGGCTTCGTCGAGCGCGTTTTGAAAAAGTTTGGATCGCAAAGGAGTCCTTTGTCTATTCCACGACAGCGAGGATGTCGTTTTCGTCCAGGATCAGGAATTCCTCGCCGTCAATCTTGATCTCGGTTCCGGCGTAGCTGGTGAAGATCACCTCGTCGTTCTTCTTGACCTGCATCTTCGAGCGTTCACCGGTGTCCAGCAACTTGCCGTCGCCGACCGCCTGTACACGGCCTCGCTTGGGCTTCTCCTTGGCCGTGTCGGGCAGCACAATGCCGCCTGCCGTCATCGATTCCGCCTCGATGCGCTTGACCAATACCTTGTCACCCAGCGGCCGCACCTTCACTTTCGTGACCGTCATACCTTGACTCCTTTTCTTGCCAGTCTTGGTTGTCGTTACCGTTGAGGCGTCACCGCGGTCGAGAATCGGCGGGGCGGCTCTCGCCCCGGGCCACGAGTCAATTGCTCTGGTAACCATACGGCCACTCGACGTGGTACACCTGTTTCACGAGCTTGCATAGTGTCGGAGCGAGCACGCTCCGTTGGGAATCCATCTGGATCACGGTGAACACGTCGAGCGCGAGAGCCTGGTGCAACAGGCGCTCGGTCGGTTCATCACATACCAACAACGATGGCAGGTCGATGCCCAGCCGGCGAATCCGCCGGATGGCTTCCAGACCGCCGGCGAGCGGCAAGGTCGCATCCACCAAGGCTACTTGGACTTGGCGGCTCGCAGCCAGATCGACGGCTTGGTTGTCCGTCCTGGACCATAGCAGATCCACGGGCCATGCGGCCAATATGCGCGCGAGATCGGCCGCCCAGGCTTCTCGCTTTCCCGGCGCGATCATCAGCCGAATGCGGGCGCTATCCTGTTTCCTCGCAGACTGTTCAGGCAAAGGGCTCATTCTGCACGCGCGCTCCTTCCGCGGTCGGCGTACAGTGCTTGCAAGCCCTATGCCGGAAGGACTGGCATCCTGGCTGTGCGAAGTTAGATTCGTAACATTATTGAGCTACATGCGTTATGGTTGCGCCCCATCAAGGCTATGCCGCGGAACGATCGGTCACCGCAATCGCCGGATTGGCAGCCGGCCGGAGTTCCCGCTTCGCCGTACTGTCATTTTGGCACCCGGCCCCCGGATGCTGGACCAGGACGCCTGTCCGCTTGGCTGCCAATTGGCGGGACTCTGGATAGGCTGTGGTGTGGAAAGCGCGTGGCCGGCCGCCCGATCACGCGAGGCAGCCGCGCCGCGGCGGCCGACCAGCCCATCGGAGTCGCCCATGTTGAAAAACGCATATCCGTACTTCTTGCTGAACCGGCCGGTGTTCGCGAACGAGGATCTGCCCGTGACCAACAAGCACACTCGCGAGACGGCCACCCGGGCCGCGCTCGCGGACGGCGGAGTCGTCGAGGACGCCGTGGCTGCGGCCGAGGCCGCGGCTGGCGCCTGTCGGAAGATGCCGTCATTTGCCCGGGCAGCCGCCCTCAACCACGTGGTGCAACGGATGGACGAGCGGCGGGAGGAGCTGGCCCAGGCCCTTGCCGTCGAAGCGGGCAAGCCCATCAAAGATGCCCGGGGTGAAGTGACGCGGGGCCTGGATACCTTCCGGTTGGCCGCGGAGGAAGCGACGCGGACGTATGGCGAGTACATGCCATTGGATATTTCCCCGCGGGCCGAGGGCTACGAAGCCATCTGGAAGCGGGTGCCGATCGGCCCCTGCGCATTCATCACGCCGTTCAATTTCCCGATCAACCTGGCCGCGCACAAGATCGCCCCGGCAATCGCGGCGGGCTGTCCCTGGATCCTGAAGCCGGCTTCGGCCACGCCGGTCGGGGCGCTGATCCTCGGCGAAATGCTGGCAGAGACGGACCTGCCCAAAGGGGCCTTCAGCATCCTGCCTTGCGGGCATGAGGATGCAAGATCGCTTATTGCAGATGACCGGATCAAATTGTTGTCCTTCACCGGATCCCAGGACGTGGGCTGGGCGCTGAAGGCGCGATGCGGCAAGAAGAAGATCTGCCTGGAGCTCGGTGGCAACGCGGCCTGCATCGTGGATCGCGGCATCGATCTGGATTACGCCGTCTCGCGGATCGTGTTCGGGGCGTTTTACCAGTCGGGCCAGTCGTGCATCAGCGTGCAGAGAATCCTGGCCCACAGGGCGATCTATGAGGATCTCAAGGCCGAGCTGACGGCGGCGGCGAAGGCCCTGAAGGCCGGCGACCCGCTTGACGAGGCGACCTTCCTGGGGCCGCTGATCAGCGAGGCCGATGCCAGGCGCGTGGAAGGCTGGGTCCACGAGGCCGCGGGCCGCGGTGCCAGGATCCTATGCGGTGGAACGCGGCACGATGCGTTTTTTGAGGCCACGCTGGTTGAGAGCGTGCCCGACGACCTGCCGCTGGCCTGCCGCGAGGTGTTCGGCCCGGTGGCCCTGCTGGAGCCGTTTGACTCTTTCGAGGCGGCCTGCGACCGGGTGAACGCGAGCCGCTACGGCTTGCAGGCCGGCGTGTTCACAAAAAGCCTTGACAGAGCTTTTTATGCTTTCAACGAGTTGCAGGTGGGTGGCGTGGTGATCAACGATGTGCCCTCCTTCCGCGTGGACAACATGCCGTACGGCGGCGTGAAGGACAGCGGGCAAGGCCGGGAGGGGGTGCGGTTCGCGATCGAGGAGATGACCGAGATGCGATTGCTGGTCCTGAACCGCGTGGGCCGGTCGGGGAAATGAATTCCAACGACGATCACGCGGATCGATCCTGCGTCGTCATTTGCTCGTACTATACTATGCGCAGAGGTGCCTCCGGCAGCGCAGCGCGGGGAGGCGAAGGCTGCCATGAACATTCGAGCGACAATCAGCACGAATAGCGATACTGAAGCGGCGGTGGATGAAGTCTGCCAGGGCGCGGTCGGGATGGCCCCGGATCTGGTCCTTCTGTTTGCGTCGCACCATCACGCCGAGGAGATCGAGTCGCTGGTGCCCGTCCTCTGGGAGAGAATCGGTCCGCGAAATCTCATAGGCTGTCTCGCCGACGGCGTGATCGGGCCGAGCCACGAGGTGGAACGTGCTCCGGCTATGGCGCTGTGGGCGGCGAAGATGCCGGGCGTTCGGGTGTTGCCCTTTATACTCGACCAGCAGGATATTGAGCGTTTCGAGAGCTCCGAGGACTGGCTGGACCGTATTGGCATCGCCCCCGGCGAGAAGCCGGGCTTCCTCGTATTGCCGGAGCCTTTCTCCATCGATGCCGAACGATGCCTCGAGCGGCTGGATGAACTGTTTCCCGGTTGCACGATCGTGGGGGGGCTGGCCAGCGGCGGGACGGGTCCGCGACAGAACCGGATCTTTCTGGACGATCAGGTGCTGCGTCAAGGCCTGGCCGGGGTCTCGCTGTGCGGGCCGGTATCGATCTGCCCGGTAGTCTCCCAGGGGTGCCGGCCGGTGGGCGAGCCCTTTGTCGTGACCAAGGCCGAGCAGTACGTAATCCAGGAACTCCGCGGTAAGCCGGCGATGGAGGTTCTGCGGGATGTCTTCAGCAATGCGGATCCGGCCGATCGCGCATTGATGCAGAAGGGCATCCATGTCGGCCGGGTCGTCGATGAGCGGCTGCACAACTTCGGGCGGGGCGATTTCCTGATCCGCAATCTGATGGGCGTGGTCGGCGAGACGGGACTGGCGATCAACTCCCTGGTCCGGCCGGGCCAGACCATTCAGTTCCACGTGCGTGACTCGAAGACGGCCACCGAGGAGATGCGATCGCTGCTGGCGGGAACGGTCGCAGGCATGACGCCGCCACCGGCGGGCGGGCTGCTCTTCACCTGCAACGGCCGCGGCGCCGGGATGTTCGGGGCGCCGGACCATGACATCAGGCTTGTGAACAGCGTGACCAAGGGCTGCCCCATCGCGGGCTTCTTCGCCCAGGGCGAGATCGGCCCGATCGGCCACAAGACTTTCATCCACGGCTTCAGCAGCAGCCTGGTGCTGTTCCACGATGCCTCAAATTCCGAATGATGGCGTGAGGTTTCATCATCGCCGCGCAGAACCGCTACGATCTCGTGCTGGCTTATCACGATGCCACCAAGCATCATCCGCACGGCTATGCCAAGGGGCCGGGCCGTCTGGACTGGGCCACGCAACCGGACCCGTTCCGCAGATACGAGGGCGCGGCGGTGGTGTCGCTGCTGCTCGGAGGCGACGAGCCGGAGCCTTTGTACGACGAGATCCTCAGCCCGGGGGCGGTTTCACCGCGTCCATTGAACAGGCGGTCGATCTCCGCGTTCTTCGAGTGCTCACTCGGCCTGACAGCGTGGAAATCGTACCGCGGGACAAGCTGGTCGCTGCGGTGCAACCCATCGAGCGGCAATCTGCATCCGACGGAGGGCTATCTGCTGGCCGGGCCGATCGAGGGGATCGGCGCAACGCCGGCCGTCTATCACTATGCACCGCGCGAGCATGCCCTGGAGCGCCGGCACGAAATCGGCCCAGCCGTCTGGCAGCGGCTGATGCAGGGCCTCGGGGACTCGGCTTTCCTGGTGGGGTTAACCTCGATCTATTGGCGCGAGGCCTGGAAGTACGGCGAGCGGGCCTTCCGCTACTGCCAGCACGACGCCGGGCACGCCTTGGCCTGCCTGCGGTTCGCGGCGGCGATGTCGGGCTGGCGTCTGCGAGTGATCGAGGAATCGGGCGATGCCGACATCGGACGCTTGCTGGGCGTTGATCGCGAGGGCGACTACAGCGATGCCGAGCGGGAGAATCCTGACCTGACCGCGGTGGTGACGCCGACGGATCGACCGCTGCCCGCTACTTTGACCCTCGATACTGATGCGATCGACGCCGTGGCAGGCGGCGCATGGTTCGGGCGGGCCAATCCGCTGAGCGGCGGACACGTGTCGTGGGATCTTATTGACGAGGCGTCCGAGGCGACGGAGAAGCCCCGAGGTCTGCCGATGGCGATGGCGTGGCAGCCGCGGAAGGATCGGCGTTCGGAGGTGGCTTCAGCCCACATGGAGGGCGAGAGTCACGGCGGCGGCCCAACGGCTCGACAGATCGTCCTGCAGCGTCGCAGCGGCACCGATTACGACGGCGAGACTGCCATCACCGCGCCGCGATTCTACGGCATGCTTCAGCGGCTCATGCCGATCGCCGCCGCAAGCGGTCGCCCCGTGCCTTGGGATGCGATCTCATGGCCGCCGACCGTTCACCTGTTCCTGTTCGTGCATCGTGTCGCCGACCTGCCGTCGGGTATCTACGGTCTGGCCCGCGACGCCTTGAAAGTGGAGGAACTCCGAGCAGCTACGAGGAAGGAGTTCGCCTGGCAGCCCGTAAAGAACAGCCCGGCTGGGCTCCCGTTCTTCATGCTGATGCAGACTGATTGTCGTCACGCCGCCGCCCGGCTGAGCCTTGGCCAGGAGATCGCGGCGGATGGCGCATTCAGCCTGGCGATGATCGCGGAATTCGAGCGGCCGCTCCGCGAATACGGTCCGTGGTTCTACCGCCGGCTGTTCTGGGAGGCGGGGATGGTCGGCCAGGTGCTGTACATGGAGGCCGAGGCGCTGGGAGCGCGCTGCCGGGCGAACATCCGCGGCACAGGCATGGGCGCCTACTTCGACGATTGGGTCCACGAGACGCTCGGCCTGGAGGGGCACGCCTTTCAGGACCTGTACCATTTCACCGTGGGCGGAGCCGTCGATGATGACAGGCTCACGACGCTGCCGCCCTATGACGCAGCCGCAACCAGGACATGACCGCGATCACGGCATTTATCTGGAATGAAATCCTCGGCACTGATCGGTCCTGCAAAGTCAGGTTCTATGCGTCTGCCCGCCTGCGCTACGGCATTGTCATGCTGAACGTATTTGACCAATCGGATGCGCCGTCGGCATTGAATGCCCGTACCCGCCACCAGTATGTCCTGCCACGTCGCAGCCCATTCTGCACGACGTTGAGGACCGTGCCGGCCGGCACGGTGCTGTTGACCGTGGTGTTGTTCAAGCCCGTGGTGAAGGCCGCGTCAGTGGCACGCTGAACCAGGAAGCCGGTCTGGTTGGTGGCATTATTCCTGAACATCAACGCGACACGGTCGGATCGGAAGTTCACGATCGTCGCCGTCCCCACCAGGTTCGAGGGCGCCAGCGGAATCGTGGGTGTGACCGCCACTCCCACGATGTTCGACGCCGCATCGCCGGCTGCGTTGTAGGCAACGACTTGATACCGATGCGTACCCGGCCGCGCTCCAGTGTCAATAAACGTGGTGGAGTTGGCTGGCACAACGGCGATTTGTGTCAGAGCGCCGCCCCTGCCCGTCCCGCGCATGATCCTGAAACCAACTTCATTGGCCGGATTGCCTACGGTGCTGATCGGGCTGCAAGTGCTGTAGTTGAACGGCGTGCCGTCTGTCCAGGAGAGAGCGGTGTCGCCTCCGATACCCGTCGCGCTCAAAACAGGCGCCAGCGGCGCCACGCTTGGGACCCGAAACACCATCGGCCGCATCATGTCCATTTCTTCATGGCTGAGAATGTGGCAGTGCCATACGTACTCCCAGCCGAAGTTGACGAGGTTGTTGATGACCGTGATGGGGTTGCCCTGCGTGTCCACGTTCTTGAACTGCCCGGTGGAGCCCTGCGGCGACGTCGGGTCCAAAAGCCGGACGCTGTCGGGCACGCCGAAGGGCTGCGCGGGGGCCGACGGCCGCAAGGCGACGATGCAGTCCTCCAGCGGGTTCATCCGCACAGTATCTTTCCAGCCGAGCTCGTTGGCGTCCGGCGGCTTCACCACCCCGACCCAGTCGACCCGGTTGATGATCTGCACGTCGAACAGGTGGAAGTGAACTGTGTGAGTGTCCACGCCGTTGTGGGTGACCTTCCAGATTTGGGTCCCATCTCCCGTTGATCCGATGGGCGTGGCGAGAACGGAGTTGTTGATGGATTCAGTGGGCGGATCGAAGTAATCGTACCAGATGGTCGTCTGGTTTTGGCCGTTGGTGAAGACCATCTCGACGCCCAGGAAGGCGCTCATCCGCCCCCAGATGTCATCAAATTCCTCGGCGATGGCCTTTGGCGCGAACGGGATGGTCACCGGCGACGTCGCTCCCGTAGGCGTGAAGGTCAGCGAGGTGCTGTAGATCCGCCCATAGGCGTGAGTGTCCGATGGGAACGTCGCGTTGTAGGCACTGTCGTACGGCGCTTGCGGAACGATGATAGCGTCCTGGCCCCGCGCAAAAACACCCTGCCTGCTCGCCGTCGACGCGAACTCGGCATTCAGTGCGTTCAGATCAAAGGATTGCGGCGTTCCCGCGGCCACGCGGATCTGCATCAGCGTCCGCGTGTTGGGCCCGTAGCCCGGGAGGGTGGAAGTTGTGCCGCCGATCGCGGTCAGATCGGCGTCGTTCGTGAAGTAGTTGACACGAACGTCAGCCGCCGGGACCGGCGCCGGCCCGTCATTGTACAGAATCAGCGTCTGACCGGGATAAGCGGAGAAGTCGATGATCACGTCCGCCCGCTCCGCGGGACCAATGAAGAGGTTGTGCTCTTTGACGTTGGTGATGGTGATGCTTCGAGGATCCCTGTCGAAACCGATCGGGGTGTTGGGCCATAGCACCGGCGCCGGCAGGAAGCCGCCTTCGGTGCCGATCTGGATTATGGGCGGGCCGATTAACGCCGGATCGGGCACGCCTCCCAGCCTGCCGTCGAGTATGTCGCCCGGCTGGCCCGGTGTCTGGGCGGTCCACTCCGGCGGGAATGCATCAAGGCCTTGGCCTGCCGGGACCATTCCTAGTTCGGTCGGCGCGTCGTAGAGCGTGGCCGTCGCGGCAGCGGTCCCACCGCCCGCCGTCGTGGGAGGATCGATGGTGACGTCCGGAGCCGAGGTGTACCCGCTCCCGACCGTGTACAGATTGACGCCGGTCACCTGGCCGAATGTCGGGCTCCCGGGAGTCAGGTCGACTGTCGCCAGCGCGGTCGCGCCCTTTCCGGTGGTATCACCCGCGACCGGCGTGATGGTGACCAGCGGAGGAGCGGTGTAACCGCTTCCGCCGTCGGTGACCTTGATGCCGCCCACGATCGAGCTGGCCAGGTGCAGTTGCAAGTTCCACATCCGGTCGTTGGCGGCGTTCAGAATCCGGAAGCGGTAGGGCTTGGGATCGACCTCGAGATAAGGATAGGCCGTCCCGTTTATGACGGGCGTATCGTGGAACGCCTCCATGGTCGCGGACAGGTCGGGGACATTGGGGTAAATCACCCCCGTGTTTGGGTCCGTGATCGGCTGGTTCGCCACCGGCCACGGCGGCCACTGCCAGGGCCCGTAATCCCAGCGGCCCATGGCGTTGACGCCGTCCACGTCGTTCGGGTTCTGGTTCGTCATGTAGACGTGCGGATACCAGAGATTCGATAACGTCGCATCGACGGGAAACGGCCAAGTCGGGTCGGTGGTCAGCACCGTCGTCGGGTCTGCGAAGGTCTTGTCCTGGATGACCAAGGCGATGGTGTCAGCCGGGGGAGGAAGTATCCCCCTGGTGATCAGGTCCTGCTCGACCGCATCAGTCAGCAGATAAGCCGCCGCCTCCCCGGCATAGACGTTGAGGCGGGTGATGCCGTAGGCGTGGTCGTGATAGAACATCAGCCGGGCACTCTGCTGGTTGCTGTAGAAGAAGGTGATGGAGCCCGGCCCGGGGTCCGGCATGTCGGGCACGTTCTTCGTACTGACGCCGACGGGGTAAGGTGTGTTTTCGTTCGCCGGCGTCGTCCACTGGTGGGGCGTGCCGTCACTGATCCACGGGGTGCGGCCTCCGTGGAGGTGCATTGTCGCGCGGTTCTGTGTGTAGCTGTGCGTGCCGTCGGGGCCCATGCCGGCCCCCATCTCGGTAGTGTCCACCGGCAGGAAGAGGTCGCCGTTCCGCGGCGAGTTCTGCGTGCCGGTCTCGAAGGGGAGCTTGTTGGTAAATTTGATACGGACCGGCCTGCCGTTTCCGGCCTGCCCAGGCGGCAGGGCCGGATCGTGCCTGGTGGCGATGATCAGGGGGCCAAGGTAATGGATCGGCGCGGGTGCCACGGTGTTCAAACCCGTCGCGGTGTCGGTGCCATTGTTGACCTGCACGTAGCCCCGCAACGTGGTGGGGTTGAGGTCGGAGTGCATCTTCTCCGCAAACTCGCGCAGCTCGATCTCGTAGTAGTCGGAGCCGGGATAAGTGACGGTGTCCGGCACGGCCACAGGCATGTACTGCCCCAGCGGATCGCCGCCGGGCGTGACCAAGCCATTGGCGCCGGCGGGGTCGAGCCGCGGCAGCTTGTCGACGAACTTGTGAATGCCACCAGTGATGGCTGCGGTGTTAGGATCGACGGTCGGAGCCGGGCTGAAGGCCCAGTTGGGCTCGGGACCGTAATAGTTCGGCTTGCCGCCCTGCGGGGGTACGAAGAACTGCACGGCCGGCGGCGACTGGCTGGTGTCGCCTGCTGTTCCTTGCGCGCTGCGGCGGGCGGCCGCGGCGCGGGCGGCGGCCGCCTCACGCTGGGCCTGCGTGACTTTGTTGGTCCGGCGCTGAAGCACCGCCGTTGCGGCATCAGGGGCAGCCGTCGCCCCGGAGCTTTGGGCCGGCGGCGCTGGTGGCCCTACGGGCGCAGGCGATTGCGCGAGAGTCCAATCCAAGGTGCATAGAAAGACGCAAGCCAACAGCGCTGATAAACGCTTCGGCGTCCAGGTTATGTGTGTGGTCATGATCTATAACCCTCGCTGTGAAGGCGGCGCATCAATGAAAGAAAGCAAGCAACCGCGACTCCTCGCTGCGAAACGCAGCACAACTACGACGAAAGGAGAGTGCGACAGGGAGGATCCGGCCGTGTGACGATAATGGGCGGCGATTACGTCCACTCTCTCCTAGAGGTGGAGCTACCAGGTGATCTGCCATGTCCGTACTTCCATCCTCCTTCGCGCGGAGTACCGGCTCTGTGGCATCAACTTGTTGGGGCCCGCCGGGAGAAAGCCCGATAGCCGACGGCGAGCGCGGGCCGTCCTCCCGCGAGCCGCCAGTCTTAACCGAATAGCGCGCACTTTCCCGAAAGGCCATCAGCCTTTGGCCTAGGGTAAATACCCGGGACAATAAAGGGTCTCAGGATAAGTTGAGCGGTGTTTCGTGTGAGTCGAGCTTGTTTCCAACCTCCCGGCCAACCGGAAGGCCACATCCGGGACAAATGCCGCTGACATTGCCGGTCAAATCATAACCACACCTCCGGCAATGCGTGGAGGCAGGCCAACGGGGGCCCAGCAATCGGTCAGCAATCCAGAATACGAGAACTCCCTGGAGGTAGTAGTACAGCAGGCCCAGCTCGAAGAACAGGGCCAGGGATCCTGTCAGACCCAATTGTGCTGCGAAGTTCCGGGGGATGATCTGAGCATGCGCCATCCATGTGCTGATCGGCAACAGTACCCAGGCGATGAATCGCAGGGACGGCGAGCCGTGCGCCGAGGCCGCCGCACAAAACGTGCCCGCGACGGACGCAGGAAAGCCGACAAAGACCAGCCAGACCAGTCCACGCAGCAGATGTGCCGCTTCGCTCGCATGATTTACTTTTCCAGGCGGACCCGACACTGGGCCTATTGGCCACGCCCTTGCCGAGGCCGGGGTTACGATGATAATGCTTTTTTCCCGCCCACGGGGAACCGTCTGGCCGGTTTTGTCCGACACGGCGAGCCGGACGATCTTGCCATTGGTCCAGGAGCAGTTCGTGCCTCAACTGATAGTTTTCGATCTCGGCGGCGTGCTGGTCAAGGTGCGTGGCACGCGGGAGGTATTGTGCGAAGCCGCGCGTCTTCAACCCTTACTCGCCGCGCCGTCGCCCGATGTTCTTGGGGCACTCGCGGAGTTGGAGAGGCAAGCGACGGTCGGCGCGATTGATAGCGGGCCGCTCCTCGCGCAAATCGCCGAGTTGCTGGGCATCACCGTCCGCCAGGCCCGGCAGGTCTTCGACAGCATACTGGTGGGCATGTATCCCGGCATCCCGCAATTGCTCGAGGAACTGAGTCACTCGGGCGAGACAATGGCCTGCTTGAGCAACACCAACGCTCACCACTGGCACATGCTGATGGATGACGGCGTACCAGAGTATCGCTGCCTCGGCCTGATGCGTTACCGCTTCGCCAGCCACCTCATCGGCTGCCGCAAGCCCGATCCGGCCATCTTTCAGTATGTCGAATCGACCACCGGCGTGACGGGGTCCGACATCATCTATTTCGACGACACCCCGGAACATTGCGCGGCGGCCGCCGCACTGGGCTGGCGCAGCCACTGCATTGATCCGAGCGGCGATCCCGCGCGGCAGATCCTCGAAAAGCAGAGGTGCTTCCAGATTCCTCGCCGGCCAAGGCCTAAAGGCAGGTGAAAAACCTGTGGAAACGGGTTCACGCCGTAACAGACATCGATCGCGCGGGGCGGCCGCCTCACCAGCCGTAAAACGGCTGGCCTGAAGCCCTGCGGGGGAGGCCCCTGGAAGCGGCCTGTTGTTCCCGTGCCATGCACAGAAGCCCCAGGCCCCGGATCATTTCCGAGTTCGAGCCGAGTTCGGCGAATCAGTACACGTCCTGGCCCTTGCCGATCTTTTTCTCCACCGCGTCGGCGTGCTTGGCCACCGCCACCAGGAACTTGCGGATTTCGGCGGGGTCGGCGGTGGCGGCGGGTTGATTGGCGGTCACAACGATGTGGTCCTTGCCGCCGATCACCCTGACGGCGAAGGCGGCGTAGGTCAACTTGCCGTTGAATCGCAGCAGAGGCATGGCCTGACGCTCGTCGGCCGGGCCGCAGATCGAGAGAAAGCTGATCACGTCGTGCCCGTCATCGTCGTGGCCGTTGAACATGACGTGGACGTGTTGATGTCGCCCCTCGGTGAGCGGCACGGTGACACGATAGCCGGCTCGGGTCTTGTGGTGCTCGAAGCCGGCCTCCGTCACGACGCGTTTCAGCAACTCTTCGGTGGTGGGGCGGGCGTCCACCGCGGCCGGTTCGGGCTCGATGATGCCGGTGTCTGAAAGGTCCGCATCCGGTAGGGCCAGGCACGCCAGCAGCGTCCCGCAGCGCATGCAGAAGGGCGCGCCGACGGGGTTCTCACACTGGCAATTGGGGCAGAAACGAGCAGGCATGAGGAAATCCTCCGTATGTACCTTTCCCGCGAGTCGCATCGAGCGCTTACGACGGTCTGGCGGGCAGAGCCCGCGATGCCAACGTCAACGGCCGGTGGCGGGCAGAGCCCGCCCTACGGGTGGCTGCACAGATTGCCTCTACTGCGCAGGCTTTTTGCACTCGGCCGGATCTTTGCCGGCTTCGGCTGCCGCCGACTGAGTGAAGCCGGTCGTATTCTTGGCCGGCTCCAGCGGTTCCCAGAAGCCGAAGTTGTCCTCCTCGACCTTGCAGAAACCGGTCATCTTGTACTTGGCGAAGGAATTGTACCCCCAGTTGAGGTACTCGGAATCGCCTCCGCCGATCGTGGTGATCAGGTATCGATTGCTCAGCTCGCCGAAGCCGCGGGCCTTGTCGACGGGCAAGCGGGGATTGCCTCGGCTTGCATCCACGGGCACCCAGCCGTAATTCGGCAGGTAGATCTCCGCCCAGCGGTGGAAGGCGTCATCGATGCTGGCGTCGTCATTGCGGACGACGACGCTGCCCTGGTAGCGAGCGGGCAGACCGGCGGCCCGGCAGAGGGCGACGAACGTGTAGGTGGACTCGGAGCACGAGCCCTTGCCGCGTTTGAGGACCTCCTCGGGGATGTCCCAGCCGCCAATCATCTCGTAGGCGATATGGGCGGTGACGTAGTCATAAATTTTGCGGGCGACCCAGTAAGGGTTCTTCTCATCCTCCACGATCTTCTTGACGGTCTTTCGGATGTAGGGGCTGGTGATGAGCAGGTGCGAGCCGTCCACCGTGTAGGTGTCGCGGATGTCGGCGGGAATGTCGGCCAGCGTGCCCGTCTTGTCGGGCATGATCAGGTATCGAACGGCGGAGATCTCGGCTTCGACGGTATAGGTCACGGCCGCCTTGGAACTCGCCGCGACTGTGCCCAGGTCGAACACGGCGCATTCCTGGCCCCACCGATCCCGGACCCTCTTCGAGGGCGGCTGGCTGTATGTGATCTCGGAGAGCAGTTTCTGGCGAGGCAGTGCCATGGGCAGGGCGACGCTGAGTGTTACTTCCGTGGCATTGCCAGGGCCGTAGTTGCTCAGGGCCCACAGATATTCCAGGCGGGCCCGCCGGGTGTCGGAGAGGCGGTACATCGGATCGTCGTTGATGACGATCTGGTACAGCTTGCGGGTCTGGAAATCGACATTCCACAGGTGGCCGTCCAGCCAGGTCAGCCCGGCGGGGTAGGGACCGGGCGATTTGATGATGCCGAGGACTTCGCCCTTGCCCGGGTCGACCATGTAGATCTCGTCCTTCATCCGGTTGCTGACCCACAGGTACTTGCCATCGTGAGCGATGTGCGTGCAGGTTTGGTCCGGGGCCTCGAACGACGCCAGGATCGTCCCGTCGTCGGGCAGGACTTTATAGATCCGGTCCTTGGCGAGAATGAACAGGGTGTTGTCGGTGAACGCCAGGCCGGTCGCCTCGTGATCCGGCGCTTGGAAGCTGATCTCGATGACGCCATTCTCCAGGTTCATGGCGTAAACGCCGCCGGAGTGATCATCGCTGATGAAGAGCTTGCCGGCTCCCCAGGCCAGGCCGGATGGTTTCAGCGTCGGCGCGTTCCATGAGCGGCCGATCTTGCCGTCGGACGGATCGACCTCCAATATCTTCGCGGTCCGCCAGTCGGCGACGAACAGGTGTTTCCCGTCCGAGGCCATTCCCGAAGGGTGCTTGCAGGGCGCGTTCAAGGTGGCCTTGATATCTCCCGGGGCGGCGCGGAGCGGGCCGCCGGTGAGCGCGAGCATAAGAAGGAGCACGACGCGTCTCGTAAATCTGGCTGTGCTCATCACTGAGTACCTCCTGAGGGTCGCACGTGCACGAATGCCGTCAGCGGGGCGATCGGCTAAGTCATTTCGGCGCACGAAACACCTCCTCCCAGGGCCGCCAAGGCCGGCCGCGATAGTAAAGAACGGCGGGATCAAGATACTGTTGGCCGCCATAGTTCTGATGGACCCACGCCCTCAGCGGCGCCAGAATGCGGTCCTCGGGCGTCGCCCGGTCGTTGCCTGGCGATGCCGCCAGCGGAAGACTGCCCGGAGGGGTCTGAACTGTCAATTCGTTCCGGCCCTGGGCCCGCGCGGGGGGTGAAATGAGCAAGGGCGTCGTGTCGACGATCACATCGGGCGGCGTCGCGGCCAATCGGGCAAGCAGTTCCGGCATGGGCGGGCGCAATCGCCCGATCTTGCCCTTGAAAATCACGTCGGAGTTGGATGACTCCAGTGGGGTGAGCCGCTGAGCATAATAGGAAACGGTGTAGTCGGGCGGCCAGAGCATGACGGAGGTACTGGGCGTTGACTGCTGCCGGACGATGTCAGTCAGGCGGTCGCACTGCCGTCGTAGCTGGACGTAAGCCTTGCGATATTGATAGTCGCGGTCGAATGTGAATCGGAAGTGATCGCCGAGGGGGAGGAGGCCGAGCGCGACGAGCAGGAGCGCCGCGATGGTCCACCCGGCGTTGCCTGTGCGATCGCGGGACCGGCTGAGGGCTCGAGCAACCAGCACGGCCGCCGGCGGCGCGGCCTGGAGCAGATAATGACCGTAGCCGTAGGGGGCAAGCGGGAAGACGGCGGTTGCCAGGAGCCAGTACACGAGGACGAACTTGATGCCGCGGTCCGGATCGAAGGTGCGTGCCGGTGCCGCCTGCTTGGGGGCACGGCGCCTCAGCAGCGATAGTACAGCACCCAGTAGCGCGGGGGTAAACAGGACGGCTGCGAGTTTCAGCGTCTCCAGAACGGTTGCCCAGTGCTCGGGGCTGCGGAGCCGCGATTGTTCGACTTCGCTCGAGCCGACACGGACTAGGTCATATGCCACCGCCTGTTGCCAGAAACCGGTGAAGGTGTCTGCGGTGACAAGGCAAATGGTCACCGGCAGCCACGGGAGGACTGCGCCTGCGATCAACAGGGCGATTCGGCCCAGGATGGTTTGAACTCGTTCGCGGGCGCGGATGCCGAGCCAGAGGGTGGTCAGCGATGCAGCGACGAGGAACAGGATGCCCGTCTGCTTGAACAGGCCGGCGAAGCCGCAGCTGACGCCCGCCAGCAACCAGAGCAGCCATCCGCGCTTGGCGTCAAAGGACCGCAGCACGAGGTAGCAGGCGATCATTTCGAAGAGGGCGACGAACTTCTCGACGTTGTCGCCCCAGTCCGCCAGTATGCGGTGGCAGAAGACGAGACTGAGCAGGAGGATCGCGCCGGCGGCTGCGAGTCGGGACGCGAATCGCCGGGCTACGGCATAAGTGACGGCGAGCACGGCCAGGCTCAACACCGCGTCGAGCCAGAGGAAGGCTGTATCGGTCCCGCGGCCGAAGAGCCGCTCGATGATCGCGAACGTGTAGTAGATGCCCGGCGGCTTGCTCTCCCAGAGGTCGCGGTACATCAAGGCCCCATCGAGGATTCGGCCGCCGATGTAGGCCCACATGCCGGTGTCGGTCTGGAGGGGAATGCCGGTCCAGCTCAGACGCGTGGCGATGACGTGAGCGACCGCACAGGCGGCAAGAAGGATTGCCGCGGCAGCCGCGAGGCG
>DATKKX010000133.1:0-5352 GCA_035542775.1 Phycisphaerae bacterium
GTGACCGGCCCCTGTACCGCCAGCATCGCGGTCTGGAGGGTCAGGTCGTCGATGGTCACCTGCCGCCCGCGGGCCTGTTGCCGCACGTGGGCGACGATCTTCTCGCGGTTGCTGGCGTTGCACACCATCAGGAGGTGCGACTCGTAGCGGGAGACGATGACGTCGTCGAGGATGCCCCCGCGCTCATTGCACACGTGGCTGTAGCCCGACCGGCCGACCTTCAATTTTGCGATATTCCGGGTACAGACGTGCTGCAACAAGGCTTCGGCGTCGTCGCCGGCGAAAATCAGCCGACCCATGTGGGAGACGTCGAAGACGCTGCTGGCCGTTCGGGTGTGAATGTGCTCCTCTTGGATGCCCCGATACATGACGGGCATTTCCCACCCGCCGAAGTCGATTAACCGGGCCCCTAAACGCTTGTGGGTGTCGTAAAGTGCTGTGCGTAACATGGCCGCGAGTTTAGGGGGGGCTCTGGTTGCGGTCAAGGCGTCCGGGGGCATCCCTGACCAGTGTGCTCGCGTTCATCCTCGCTTCTGGGCACCTCTGCTAAGCGCCTTTGCTCGGGTTGCGGCTTTCTCGCCCGCGGGACTTCGCCACGCGTGTTCGCCGTCGCGGCAGTGGATGCGATTTCATCTTCAATTCAGATTCGCGAGTCTAGAATGAGGACCGTCGGGGATGGCGGCCGGTTCGACGACAAGGCTCGGGACGTCCCAACCGGCGCCGATCAGCAGGCCAACTCGGATCTCGGTGCCTCTGGCGCGGCGGCGAAAGAGAACTGGACTACAGTCGGGAGCGACGTGCTGTTTACTGATGCGACAGGTCCGAGGAGATCGATGGACAGTCCTCGCGTGAGCAGAAGGCGCTGAACCGTACGGTGGCCGGCTTGCGCGTCTGCGCATTGGGCATCCCGACATCGACGAAGGGCGCCTGGTCCCGCAAGGTCATCGTGGTAGCGGAGTCCGCAATGCAACAACGGAAGCATGTTCTGAAGCCCGACATCTCCTTGCGATCCATCGTGCGTCTGACGGTCGTGCTGGTCGGTTGCCTGTGCACGGCGTACGCCGGCGTTCAGGGGCGAGCGCAACCGACCGCCGGAGCGGACCGCGAGCCGCCGCGACCGCCCCAGGCGAGGAACCAGGAAACAGCAGCGGATAAACGAGGTTTGATACTCGGGACGGATGCGGCGTCGGCGGGGTACACGTTGTTTGCGCCGCTCGGCTCGACGACGACCTACCTCGTTGACCTTCATGGTGAGTTGTTGCATTCCTGGCCGAGCCGGTATGCGCCCGGGCAGGCCGCGTATCTTCTTGACGACGGCAGCCTGCTGCGATGTGCTCAGGAGCGTCGGAACCGGTATTTCGCAGGCGGCGGGATCGGCGGGCGGGTGGAACGAATCGCGCCTGATGGGAAACTGCTGTGGACGTTCGTGTGCGCGGATGAGAATCGCTGCCAGCACCATGACATCAAGCCGCTGCCCAACGGTCACCTGTTGCTCATCGCGTGGGAGAAGAAGACGCGTAAGCAGGCGATTGCGGCGGGCAGAGATCCTGAGGCCGTGACCGGCGATGAGATGTGGCCGGATTGCGTGCTGGAAGTGGAGCCCCAGGGTGAATCGGGAGGCAAGATCGTCTGGGAGTGGCACGTCTGGGATCATCTTGTGCAGGAGGTGGACGATTCCAAGCCCAATTTCGGGGTGATCGCGGAGCATCCTGAACTGATTGACCTGAACTATCGCCGGACAGCCCCACGGGAGACGCCGGAGGAAATGAAGCGGCTGCGCGCCCTTGGTTATGTTGGAGGCGGTGAGGCGGAGGAGACGGGCGGAGAGAGCGAGGGGCCGCCGCCTTTCGGACCGGGACCGGGCGGCTTTCCGGGCCAGGGGGACTGGTGTCATACGAACTCGATCGATTACAACGCCAGGCTCGACCAGATCGCGCTGAGCGTTCACTCATTCAACGAAATCTGGATCATCGACCACAGCACGACAAGCAAGGAAACGGCCGGGCATCATGGCGGCCGTTCCGGCAAGGGAGGCGATCTGCTCTATCGCTGGGGCAATCCGCGGGCGTACGAGGCGGGCCAGGCGAAGGACCAGATGCTTTTCGGCCAACATGACGTGCGGTGGATTCCGGAAGGCTTTCCGGGGAGCGGGCACTTGACGGTGTTCAACAACGGTCCTGGGCGGCCCGGCGGGGTCTATTCGTCGGTCGTGGAGATTGTGCCTCCCGTCGATTCCTCAGGGCACTATCGCCGGGAACAGGGGAAAGCCTTTGAGCCGTCGAAGCCGAGTTGGGAGTACGCTGCGGCGAAGAAGGAGGACTTCTTTGCCGGGCATATCTCCGGAGCGCAGCGGCTGCCGAACGGCAATACGCTGATTTGCTCCGGGGAGCAGGGACGCATATTCGAGGTTACCGCCGGCGGAAAGACGGTCTGGGAATACGTCAATCCATATATTGAGCATGATCTGCCGCCGGATGGGGGATTCGGCCCGCCGCCAGGAATGCGTCATGGTGCCCGCTTCCCGGGGAGGGGCTCGAAGCACGGCAGCGGCGAACGGCTCGCTGGCAGGAGCGATGCCGGCGATCAGCCGCGTGGCACAGCCTCGCCGACCAGTCAGCCACAACTCGACCGCGGGGGCGCGCAAGAGGGCCAGGTCATCCGGGCAGATGCACGAGAGGACGACGGCAAGCCCGGAAGAGCCGGAAAAGCGCGCCGTCCGGGCGGACCGCCGATAGGCAGGCCCTGGGGACCGCTGATCGGGAGACTCGTGGGACCATCGGGTGGCGGTCCATGGGGCCCTCCGGGCGGCGACCCCGGCGGCGGGCTGTTCCGCGCGGTGCGGATTCCTCCTGAACATCCGGGAGTTCAGCGGCTACTGCAGGCCAAGCTCGCGGAATCGAATCGCGAGCCGTGACGAGATCGGTTGCCGCTTGGGGGGTTCTCGAAATAAACCCTGGGCAGTCTTCGAACCCCCCGGCATGTAAAGTGTGATATGATTCCATTCATGGAGCCGACAGCGCTCGACACTGGCCGCCGGCGCTGGAACTTCGGTCGACGAAGCAAGGATTCACCACATGCGCGTGCTCCTCATTGAAGATCAGGAGAGGCTCCGGACCTGGCTGCAGAAAGGCCTGCAGGAGGCCGATTTTGTCGTTGATGCCATCGGCGACGGCAAGCAAGGGCTGTGGTACGCACAGACGAATACTTACGACGTGATCATTCTCGATCTGATGCTGCCTGGTCTGGATGGGCTGAGCATCTTGCGCAAGCTTCGGGAGGCTGGGCGGGAGGACCAGGTACTCATCCTCACGGCCAAGGATACGGTGCCGGATCGAGTGAAGGGTCTGAATCTCGGGGCCGATGATTACCTGGTCAAGCCATTTGCCTTCGAGGAACTGCTGGCCCGTGTAAGAGCTTTAGTCCGGCGCGGATACGGCAAGCACAGCTCGGTCATTGAAATCGGCGAAGTACGGATTGATACGACCAAGCGACAGGTGTGGCGAGGGGAGATGGCCGTTGAACTGCGGGCGATGGAGTACAAGCTTCTGGAGTATCTGGCCAGACGAGCCGGCGAGACGGTCAGCCGGACCGAGATCTGGGAGCACCTCTATGACTTCGGTTCCCAGGCGGTGAGCAACGTCGTGGATGTTTATGTAGGATCTTTGCGCCGCAAGCTCGACCGCCCCGGGGAGAAGAGCATTATCCAGACGCGCCGCGGCCTGGGCTACGTGTTAGGGGCCGGCGGATGACCCGATCCCTGCGGTCCAGGCTCATTGTGGGAATGCTGGCGGGCATGGCGGTGTTGCTTCTTGCGGCCAGCACGACGATTTACACCGTGCAGCGGCGGCAACTCTACCGGGCATTCGACGACACGCTCCTGAACAGCGCCAACGCCCTCACGTTGATGGTTCATCCCGGTCCCTTCGGCCTGTGGTTCGATGTCGAAGGGCTGGGCAAACTGCCGGCGGGCCGCATTCACCAGGGGGCCTTGTATCAACTCTGGAGCGATAATCCGATCGCCCTCCCTCCTCCGCCTGAGGATGAGACTTCCAGATTGGAGGCTCTCTCGCGCAACCAGCCGATGGGCGAAGCTCCCCCATTGTCGGGTCAGGGGCCAAGGCAGGAAAGTGAGCGTCCCCTGGGGCCGCCGCCGAATCGCGGCCCTCCGCCGCCGGAGCCCCCGTTTCGCGGGCCAAGGCCTCCTCCCGGCGGTCCTGCGTCGCGCCCTTTTTTCGAGGGGCCGGAGTTGGAGCTGATGCGCCCGGAAGGACAGGTCGTGGTCCGCTCGCCGCTGCTGAACGGTGCGGATCTGCCACGACTGGACGTGCCCGTGGGAGGCCATTGCGTCGAGAAGATCACGCTGCCGGACGGGACCAGCGGCCGGGCGATCGGGATACAGACCGAGTTGCCCTCTCCGCCGCCCGAATTCCGACTGTCTCCGCCCGCGAAGTTGACGACGGTGGTCGCGGCAGATACCGCGGAGATCGACCAGCAGCTGCATTTTCTGGCCGTGTTGCTCCTGATCACAGCAGTCGGCACGATGGCTGTTTCGGGGGGAGTGGCCTGGCTGGTCGTGACTGGTGGCCTGCGCCCGCTTGACCAGGTCGCTCAGAAGATGGCAGTGATGGATGAAACCGCTCTCAAGGAGCGGATCACGGCTCACGGTATTCCGCTGGAAATCAAGCCGGTAGTCGATCAGCTCAACGGGTTGCTGGAGCGTCTCGATGGGGCCTTTGACCGGGAGCGGGCCCTGACCGCGGACGTGGCCCACGAATTGCGCACGCCGGTTGCGGAGATCCGCGCGATAGCCGACATCACGCTAAGCCGCGAGCGCGATCCCAGAGACTACCGGGAGGCCCTCAGTGAGACCCAGGCAGCGATCATGACATTGCAGGGGCTGATCGAGAAGCTGCTGGTTCTGGCGCGCCTGGAGGCCGGGCAGGTGAGACCGGAGCTGGAAGCCATCGCTCTCCGGCCTTTGGTCGCGCAGCACTGGACGCAAGTTCGCGGACACGCCGATGCCCGTGGCATCAGGTTCGACAATCTGTGCTTACCGGATGCGATGGTCATCGCCGACCACGGATTCCTGGATATCGTTCTGACAAATGTTCTCTCCAATGCGGCTGCCTACACCTCCGATGGGGGCTGCATCAGCGTCGAATGTCAGGGAAGCGAGGGTCGCTGTTCATTGAGTGTGGCCAACACCGGTTGCACGCTGACTGCCGACCAGGCGGATCGAGTGTTCGACCGTTTCTGGCGGGCCGATACCGCCCGCAGCAAGACGGGACTCAACTGCGGCCTCGGGCTGACGCTGGTGCGGCGGGCGATGGAGGCCATGGGTGGCAGTGCGGC
>DATKKX010000134.1:0-12220 GCA_035542775.1 Phycisphaerae bacterium
CGTTGGCCTGGGCGCCGATGCCGGGGGTAAACGTATCGAATGTAACCACCGCCTGAACCGGCGTCATTGCCAATGTCGTACAGTTGTACAAATGGAAAGTAATGCAGCGGGTGAACGGCACGCTGAAGCTGTTGCCGCGCATGTGGACATCGACCAGTATCTGGTTGGTGGCGGCCACCGTGACCAGGAACGAGCAATCGTCGTTGACATTGCCGCAGCGGTCGGTGACCCGGACGATGATGCGGTGCACCCCGCCCGGGAAGGTGTAGCCAGGCACGGCCACGGTTTCGTCGATCGTGCTGTTGTCGTCGAGATCGATGTCGTATACGACCGCAGGTGCCGGGTCGCAGTTGTCATTCACTGTTGGCGGCGTCCATGTTACTTCGGCCTCGCACGAACCGGCCGGCGGGATCACATTCTGATTGCCGGGGCAGTCGGATAACTGCGGCGGCTTCGTATCGTGGAGGGTGATGCTCTGCGAGCAATTCGAGGAGTTGCCGCAGCGATCGGTGGCCGTCCAGGTCCGTGTCAGGACATAGTCATCGGCGCAACTGCCGTCAGCGAGAACTTCGTTGTAGGCGATCTGGGGAGCCGGATCGCAGTTGTCCGTCGCCGTCGGCGCGGCGGGCGGCGGAACCGCGTCACACTCCACGGTCACACTGCTCGGGCAACCGACCAGCACCGGCGAAATCGTGTCGCGGACGGTGATGCTCTGCGAGCAATTCGAGGAGTTGCCGCAGCGATCGGTGGCCGTCCAGGTCCGTGTCAGGGCATAGTTGTCGGTGCAATTGCCGTCGGTACGGACCTCGTGGTACGCGATTTGTGGGGCCGGGTCACAGTTGTCCGTCGCTGTCGGCACGGCGGGTGGAGGCACCGCGTCGCACTCCACGGTCGCATCGTTCGGGCAGCCGGCCAGCACCGGCGGTACATGGTCCGCCACGCTCAGGTTAATGGTTGCAGGCGTGACGGGCTCGCCGTCGAAGCTGCCTAACAACGTGGGCGGTGAATGCGGCCTCCACGTGATCAGGTCGGTTTCGTCGCAGACCTGCTGCAATGCGGTGAAAGTCAGGACCGCCATTCGCACGGTACCGTTGATCCCCGGGAATGGCGGACTCTGATCTCGCGTACCAACCGCGTAGTCAATCAGCCCCGGCGCTTGCGTACAATGCGGCAGCTCCGCGCCGGCGACCATCGAGCACTCGTACACCTCGGTGTCGAAGGGATTGTTCGGATCAAAAGGCCCGTCGGGGTCGCCGGACGGATCAGCACTGATGAGTTGCAGTTTGCTCTCGTCGTAATGCAGGAAGAACTGTCCGGCGACGATGCTCTCCTCAATGTCGTTCATCCAGATCTCGACGGTGACGTTCTGGCCGACGCTGTAGCACGAGTGATCGGCTACCAGCGTCAGCGAGGGGGGCAGGGGGCTGGTCATGTCGCGCTTGACGTCGCCGTGGGGTATGGTGCCACATGATCCCGCATCGGGCGTCGCACTACCGTCCCAGAGCTGCACGCCTGTCGGCTGCTCCTGCTCGAAAAGGATTTTCTTTTCACCAGTCCCTTCAGAGCCCTTCTGGGGCCCTTTCGACAGCGAGCATTCCTTCAGTGCCTGGTGCTCGGCGAGAGTTTCACCCGGAACGCGGGCTTGAATGCCATCAGAGGTGGATACACGCGCGGCGGACCCCGGCGCCGGTGACGCCGAGGGCTTGTCCGTACCGGCTGTTGCGGTCAGCACACTCAGGCACAAGAGTTGAAGCCCTACGAAATACAGCGTCTTTCTGGAATTCATGGCTCTGGCTCCTGTCTGGCGGTTACGAACAACTCATTCGGACAATGCTCAATCTGTCCGAGCCAACAGATCGAGGCTCCAATCGGCCGGAACGGATGGAGTTTCCAGCCATAGTGAGCGAAGCCCATTTCTTTCGGGTCTCACGCCGATACATTGTGCCATTCGACAAGCAACCACACGGTCCAATACTGATCTATGCCGGAGATATTTCCGGCATTACCGTCGCCAGCACACAATTACCATGGCGCTGAACATCAGCACGAAAGTGGCCGGTTCGGGGACGATCTCGATGCCGGCGGAACCGAGTGTTCCGGTGACGACCGTGCCGGCTTCCGAGCCGCCGAGCACGCGGGTGTCCAGGACATAGGGGGGCGGGCTACCGCCCGAGTCCGCTATGTCCACAATTGTCAAAGGCGTCATGGTCAGGGCCGTGAAGCGGAAGGTGGTCAACAAAGAGCCCACATCCGTTACCGTCACCGGCGACCCCAGGTTAGCGAAGGCCCGGTAGTAACCATCGCCGTCCTGCGGCGGCACGACCTCGTTCAGGCCGTAGGGATCGTGCGCCGGAAAGACGGATGAAAGCAGCGGTACCGCGCCTGTCTGGCTGAGGCCGATCAGGTGCAGGTACGTGGGGCTCCAGGTGAACACCACGTCTGCGGCACGGAAGAGCTGCGACTCACCCTGGTCGCACACGGCGTACAGCCCGATGTCAACCTCGCCGCCGACGACGGCTGTCTGCGCGGCGGGCCGCCACTCGAGATTGATCAGCACCTCCCCCGCGGCTTGAGGCGGAGCGAGCCCTGCTGCCAGCAGGCCTGCTGCCCAGATCCATTTGAGCATGTTCCCTCCCCCCTAATCGTGATTCATCTGGCTCTTCGACTCAGCGACGCAGTCAGCGCAGACTCGCTTTCCACGAGTTGGGGCTTGCCTTTTTTCGAATATCCGCCGCCCCCGACACGCCCACTCCTCGGTGACCCCGGTCGGGGAAGCGACACGATTTGTTCGCCCCCCGAATATGGCATCCGCTCGCCGTCTGAGAGCCCACGGCTACCCACACCGCCGCGGACACCACGTCGTGCTCGCCCTCGCGCAAACAAACAGGACGGACAGGGCTTCCCGAGATGGGCGAATGTCAGCCCGGACCGTCTCGGTAGAACTCACCGCACTGCGGAACTCTCCGGAAACAGGGGTCTCTCGGGAAGTCCCGCCGTCAGAACATCCGAAATCTGCAGAAGAAGGGCCCCTTGGTTCCCAATGGACCGCCTGCCCGGCGAGGCATGCTCTGCTTCGCCGAGCCACCGGGGCGGGCCAGCCTTCGCTCGCTACAACAAACCGGCTGGCCTGCCCTTCCATTCCGTGGAGAATCTCCCGTCCCCTTCCCCGGGGTCGCCCGTCTCCCGACCGTGCTCCCTCACTTCTTCAGATCCCAAACGACGCCAAGCTCCCGACATCAGCACAATGCCACAAATATCCATTGTCGCTTTTTTTGACCAATTGGGTCAATGGGGTGTTTACCCCAATTTGGGGGCATCACGACGGAATCTGTCTTTATCCCTTCGGCTTAGCCAATCACGAGCGCATGGGCGTCAACCGTGTTTTCTTGAGAACCGACCCTGCAAAAGACAGCAACCGGTGGGTTTGGCAAGATTGACTCGCTGCCTGCCTTATTTGACACTCCCAAATGGACAGTTTGGCCAGAAAACCGAGGACATTTCCACTGGCCGAAAGCCGCCGAAACGCCTGTGATACCCCCTCCCCCGAGACGCCGCCCCTCTCAAGCAGGTTCGGCTTGCTCCTCAGGGGCCCTGCCGTACTGAAACTTGCTGAACTAGCGGCGGTCGGACTTGAACCGACGACCCAGGGCTTATGAATCCCTTGCTCTGCCAACTGAGCTACGCCGCTAACACTTTACATGATAGAGCGTTCCCGTCGGGCCTTGCCATTGTTGCGGCACGGTTCGCACCCGGACGGTACTCGACGTTCCTCATACTGAGCCCGCCGGACCGCGAAGCCCGGACAGGGAATCTACCTACCTCAACACATATATAAATAGTCAAGCATAACGGGGGCCGTCTGTCAAATCTCGCGCTGTTTTCGGACCGCTCGGGGGTCAACGGCCGGCGGTTGGGCCGGGGGTTTCGGCAGGTTGCGTTGAGGCGGAACGCTGGGCTTTCTTGTCGATGGATTTCTCGAGCGCCCCCTCCAGCTCGGAGCGCATCTTGTCCACATACTGGTCGACGAGTTGTTCGCGGTACTCGAGCACGTCCGGGGGAAGCTCGTCTGCGGTGAGCAGGAAATCCAGCGAGAAAGTACCGTCCTTGCTGGGCACGGTGATCCGGGCCACGTATGGCGAGCGGCGGGTCGGCGCCGCGGGCGCGGTGGTGGTGGGGCCGGCGAGGGCCTCGGAGAGGCCGATGTAAATCCCGTCGCGGCGGATTTCATATTTCAAGCCGGTCTCGGCCGCGATGAGCTCCAGGGCCTGGCGGATTGAGCTTTGATCGAGCAGCAGGGTGTAGCTCTGGGCCGTGGCGTGAGGAAGCTTCAGCATGATGCCGGGCTCGAAGAAGACCAGCACGTCCGCCCGATCAGCCAGGTCGTTCAGGATTTTGGACAGTGGGGCGTTGGTGTAGCGAACGGAGATCCGCCGGGAGAGCATGTTGGCGATCTGGGCCTCATGCGTGCGGATGACGATTTCGTCGTTGTCGGGCAACCAGACCCAGCCGAGCGAGTTGCAGGCCGTCTCCAGCATCTGCGCGATGGTGCCGTGGCCGGCGCGGTCGAGCTGTCGTTCGAGCATCTTAGGGGCATCGATCTTGGCGGTGAGGCGGTACTGGATCTTCATTTCGGCGAAGGCCTCGGGCGTGTAGGGCGTCTCCTGGCACCAGCGGAGCAACTTGAGGTCTTCCCAGGTAGCGCGGCGGTTGATTCGCTTGAGCGGCGGGCTGGCGACAACCAGGATATGGTTGTCGGCGACCTTGTAAGTCATGCCGAGCGGATTGAGGAGTTGCGGAAGGGCGGCGCGGAGCGTGAAGCCGGTCTCGATGGTCAGGTCCGCCACTTTGGTTTGGCGGCCCCAGGGCAGCAGCTCGGCGGCCTCGGCGTCGATGGCAATTCCCACGTGGGCGGCGGCGCCGATTTCCGCCAGGGCCTCCGGCACCGGTTTGTCGCTGACTGAAATCTTCTCCAGCTTGCGGTCCAGGGCCAGCTCGACGCCGCCGGCATCGGTCGGCGGCGGGCTGCCGGTTTGTGCCATGGCGACGGCACTGAAGATGAACAACAACACGCCCATTTTCGCGGCGGTTTTCATGATCGCGCCTTAATCCAACATCGCATCGTCACCTGGTTCGGCGGAGGTACTGCTTACAGAGCAGTGGCACGCTCGCCTCCTTAGTACAACATCGCGTCGTCACCCGTGTCGGCCTGCTGGGCCGCGGAAGAGTCTACGGCAATGACCAAGCCGCCTCCAGCCGCGGGCTGATCGGTGCCCGGCTCGGCCGGCGGCGGAGACTGGTCCGCGTAGCCGGCAGGCGGGGCCTGGTCGAAGGAGATTGCGACGAGGCCGCCGGTCTGCGGCACGTCCAGGGCCACGACGACCATCGGCGAGACCGGCATCACTCGCGGCGAGGCAATCTCTCTGGCGGCCCCCGGCCACCAGACGGCGATTGCGATCGCCGCGGCTGCGGCCAGAGGCGCGCCCACCGACGCGACCCAGGTCGCTGCCCGGCGCCATCGTCGGCGCGCCGTCCGAATACCGACAACCTCTTTTCGGTCCGGCGAAGCATCGCCGACCGGGGTCGCGGCCGCATGCCGGATCGCCGCGGACACGCGGGCCTTGAACTGATCCCAGTCTACTTCCGGCATGGTCGGCAGCGACTCGCGGACCAGGTCGTCGACCGCGGCGTCTTTCTTTCGCTCCACATCCTGTGCCACGCGCCGGGCGATCCTGTCGGCGAGAGCCTGCCAGTCGACATCATGGTGAAGCGTCCGCCAGCCGGCCAGCAGGTTATGCAGACGCTCATACTGCCGGGCCAGCGCCGCGGTAGCGGGGTCCGCAGTCAACGCGCGATCGAGCCAGGCGCGCTCATCGGCGGCCAGCGTGCCGTCGTGCCGCTCGGCGATCAAGCGTTCAAGTTGTTCGGGCCCCGGATTCATTCATTCCTCGATGTACTCGGCCAATGCCTGCTTAAGAGTCTTTCGAGCCTGAAAGACGTTCCACTTGACCATTTCGACGCTGCAATCAAGTATTTCCGCGACCTCCTTCTGCGGAATCTGTTCGATCGCGAACAGGATCAGCGACAACCGTTGCTGCTCGGGCAGGGCTTCGATTGCCTTGGTGATGGCCTGCTCCAGTTCGGCGCGCTGCAGCGAATCGTCCGCGGAGCGTCGTGCCCGCGAGGAACGGTCGGCCATGCGGTCCTCGGCGCTGATTTCGTCGTCGTCCGTGGTGAGCGAGAGGTTCATCCGCCGCCCACGGCGGTAATTCAACGACAGGTTGCTGACGATCCGCATCAGCCATGCGCCGAACCTTTCCGGTTCCTGCAGCGAGCTCAAAGATCGAAACGCCCGCACAAACGCCTCTTGACAGACGTCCATGGCGTCGTCGATGTTGCCCAACAGCCGATAAGAGACGGCGACGGCCCGCCGCTGGTACTTCTCGATCAGCCGGTCGAAGGCGGTCAGATCCCCCCCGAGGCTGCGAGCGACGGCCTGGGCGTCGGCCCGTCGGGCTGCTTCCTCGTCCGTCTGGCTGTGGGCGGCAGCATCTGTCATAAGTCTAGACAGCGCGGATGGCTGCGGGTTAGAGTGTCACTGTGGCAGCTTACAAGGCCCGTGTCTCTGGGGCGGCGATTCCAACGGGCCTTCCGACCGTGGAAACTGCTAACTCGCTACATGGGCGAACTTTATGCCACGCGACCGCCGCTGGCAAACAGGATTGTGGAACGCTCGTGGGTACCTGCGGGGCGAGCAGCCCGGGCTGAGTGCTGCCAGGGCGGGCACGTTTTGTGCTGGAGGGGGGCAGTAATGGTGAGGAACTCCGATGGACAACGAAGGGCAGGAATGGACCAGGCGTAGCTTTCTCCAATCTTCCGCGGCGGCGGCGCTCGCGGCGGGTCCGTTGGGGCGAATTCAATCGGACCAGCCGAATGCCGAGAGTCCTAAAAACGAAAGGAAACCGAAGGTGCCGGTGGTTATCGCCAGCGGGAATGGTCTGGAGGCGGTCAAGAAGGCGATGGCGATGATCATGCAGAAGGCCGACCCGTTGGACGCGGTAGTCGCCGGCGTGAACATCGTTGAGGATGACCCGAACGACCATTCGGTGGGGTTGGGCGGCCTGCCGAATGAAGACGGTGTCGTGGAACTGGATGCCTCGTGCATGCATGGTCCCACGCACAAGGCCGGGGCGGTGGGGGCCTTGCGCAACATCCGTAATCCGTCCTCGGTCGCCAAGCTGATCATGCAACGAACCGAGCACGTGTTGCTGGTGGGCGAAGGAGCCCTGCGATTCGCCAAGGCTGAAGGCTTCAAGGAGGAAGATCTGCTGACGGATGAAGCTCGCGAGATGTGGCTGGAATGGAAGGAGTCCCGCTCCAAGACGGATAACTGGCTGTCTCCGGAAGACCTCGAGGGCGAGAGGCACTCGCGCGCCGCATCAGTTGCGGACCGCATCTGGGGTACGATCAACAGCTGTGCCGTTGATCATCAACTCAACCTTGCCGGTGTCACCTCCACCAGCGGTCTGGCCTTCAAGATCCCCGGTCGGGTCGGTGACTCGCCGATCATCGGAGCGGGACTGTACGTCGACAACAAGGTGGGGGCGGCGGGAGCGACCGGCCGCGGCGAATCATGCCTGCAGAACTGCTCGTCGTTTTACATCGTCGAGCTCATGCGCGGCGGCATGGACCCCGAGCAGGCTTGCCTGGAAGCCCTGAAACGCGTGGTTGAGCACAACGAACCGCGACTCCGTGACAAGGAGGGCCATCCGAACTTCGGTTTGACGTTTTACGCGCTGGCCAAGGACGGGCGGTACGGTTCAGCCTCGATACACTCGGGGGTGCGCTTCGCGGTTCACGACGGGACCGAGGCCCGCTTGCAGGACAGCGCGTACCTGTACGAGGCTCCGCCTGCGCCGAAGAAGATGCCGACCACGCGCCGCTGGCGGTGAGAATGAATTCTCGCTCCCAGGGTCAGATGTTGAAACCGACGAGGGCCGGTGACTTTCGCGGCCCTGGAGAAGACTCGTCCCCCATGGCCCAGTCGACGGAACTGTCAGCCAGTTGGATCGCAAGTCGCAGGATTTCCGGTTCCCGCTCGACGAACGCCGCCACGACGTCCGGGTCGAACTGCTTGCCCGCGCCTTCAAGAATCACGGTCCGGGCCTGCTCGTGCGATATCGCCTCTTTGTAGGCTCGTTTGGTGGTGAGCGCGTCATACACGTCCGCGACGGCGGCGATGCGCGCCGACAAAGGTATCTGGTCGCCACGTAGGCCATCGGGGTAGCCGCCGCCATCGAACCATTCATGGTGACCCTGAGCGATCTCCTCGGCCATCTTGAGGTAGCCTGATGACGGCGCGCGGACCAACACGGCACGCAGGGTGTCCGCGCCCTCCGTTACGTGCGTCCGCATGGTGGTCATTTCCTCGGGGGTCAGCTTGCCGGGCTTCAGAAGGATGGAATCGGGAATTGCGACTTTGCCGATGTCGTGCAGCGGCGACGTTCGGCGGATGTTCCGCAGGAATTCGTCGTCGATTGGGCCGGTGTATTTCGGATTGCTCCGCAGTCCTCGGGCCAATTCCAGGCAGAATCTCGCGATGCGATCGAGATGTTTGCCGGTGTCGTCGTCGCGATGCTCGGCCAGCTTGGCCAGGGCGACGACCACCGAGTCCCTGGCCTCGTCGCGGGCCTCCCGGGCCAGGAGGGTCTGAATCGCGGATGCGGCATGATGACTGATGAGCTCGAGATATTCCAGCTCCTGTCCGGTGAACGGGCGTTTGTCCGCGCGGTCCGCGACGTTCAGGACGCCGACGACGCCCTCTGCCGCGGACATCGGAGTGGATAGCAGGGGCGACCCGCCGCACACCTCGGCGTCAGGCGTCCGGCCGAACGTTCGCGAGTCTGCCTTGTTGTTGATCACCAGCCGCCTGCGCTCCGCGAAGACCTGGCCCGCGATGGGTTCGCCCACGGGTATTCGCAACCCGGACATGGTGGATTCGTCCAGCCCGATCGACCGGCGGATCCTCAGGCAGTTGTCCGTTGCGTCGAACAGCATGATCGAAACCCGTCGGCAGCCGGTAAGGATGCCGGCCACTGCGGCCGTGTGATCGAGGATGTCGGTCATGCTCTCGGTCTTTTCAAGCGCGATTGTGAAGTCCAGTATCATGGTCAGGGCATAAGTCTGGCGCCCCAGCATCTCGTTCCGATGCTGCAACAGCACGGAAGCCCGTCGCAATCGCACCATGGAGCGAGCGCGGATCACCAGTTCCTTGGGTGTGAAGGGCTTGAGCAGATACTCGTCGGCGCCGGCCTCCAGTCCGGCCAATACATTGCCGTCGCCTCCCTTGGCACTGAGCATGATGATGGGGATGGTGTCTGTGGCCGGGTCGGAACGAAGACGACGCGTGGCTTCAAGCCCATCCACTCCCGGCATCATCACGTCCATGATGATGACATCGGGCAGCGCTTCCTTGGCCAGGGATATTCCCGCGCCGGCGTCCGGCGCATCGAGGACACGGCACCCTTCGCGCTCGAGGATTTCCTGACAAAGCCGGCGCATGCCGGCATCGTCGTCCACCAGCAGGACCAGCGGAGGAGACTGCTGTTCCGGGTCTGTCGGATTCTTCAAGCGGGAGGCTCCTTCTTGGGCGTGCTTGGAAGCGCCGGATTCCTCCGAGGCACGAGACGTCGCCGGTACATTGATCGGTCCAGCGCCGGCCAGGAGTGAGGTGCGACGCCTGATTCATCGCCGGGGAAGGGTCTCGTCCGATACGCGGTTTCAGGAGAGAGACATCATCTGCCGCGTCACGTGCTGCGATCAGTCGTCGCCTGAACGGTCGGCGGAGATGGTGATTATCGGCATGCCCCTATTGCCCGGATAGGAGGCCTGCCGGATAATAAGCCACGTCAACATGCGGCGCCGACCGCGACTGCTGGGGAGAAAGCTGGCGATGAGCTTCGCATTCAACGCCCATTGTGACGACTTTCACATTGCCACGCGTCTGTATCTGAAACTGGACCTGGGGCTGCAGCGCGAGACCGTCCTGCACTTCTTCGACAGCATCAAGCGTGAATTTCCGGCGATGCGCAAGCTCCGCCGCCGCGAGGACGGGTCGCTTCTCCTGGAGGAAGAGGAGACCGGTGACGAGACCCGTCGCTGGCTGCGGCTGGACGAGGCCACGATTCGCATGGGCTATCACAATCCGCCGCAGTCGGAGGCCGCCGAGCAATTCGCCCAGGCCGTGCTGAAGATGGCCCCCTACCATCTGACCCTCGGCGATCTCGACTACGACCATCTGGAGGTTGTTTACGGCTTCGATCTGGAGTACCGCGGCAACCACGATCAGCTCGTCGCGGAGACGCTGCTGGCCGACGGACCGCTGGCGGGCCTGCTGACCCACCCTCACATTCTGTACACCATCGACGCTCAGCCGTTCCTGGGGTTCGCCATCAGCGAGTCGTGCGATGTGCAGGTGTACGTCGAGATCAAGAGCCGCACCTCGACCTACGAAGTTCGCACCAGGCAGTTCGAGCCCCAGCCGCTGAGCGTGTTCCTGACCGTCCGGCGCTACTGGGGCTTCTCGGAGGGGGGTGCTCTTCCCGAGGTGCATCACGAGCTCACGGAGTGCGCGGAGGAATGGGCCACGGAGCGAGTTATCCCCATGGTGGTCAATCCCCTGGCCCACGCCATCGCTTCGCGGCCGTAGGCGCCCGAGGATTCCATAGCTACCATTGTGGCGATCGCAGCGGGGTCGATGGCTAGGCCGCGCGGTCGCGCCGTTCCGCATGAGCGAGAAATCAGCAGGTTGGGTCTGCACGATCGCCGGCATCATCGCGGCATGCGCGTCCGTCGCCATTGGTTGGGGCTCGATCCAGCATTTCGAGATGGCCTGGGATGAGTGCGAAGATCATGCCATCGCCGTGGGCCTGCGCCATCATCCCCTGACCGGCGGGCCGGCATCGATCGACGCATCACAGATGCGCCTCCCCATGTATGTGAACGCGGCGGTCTACGCCCTGACCGGCCGGGACGATCTTGCTGTTTCGAGGGCGGTCAGCCTGGCTTTCGGCGCCGTGGCGGTCATCGCCGTGGCGGCGCTGGGCCGGTGCCTTTTCGGGCCGTTGGTCGGGGGGCTGGCGGCCGTGCTCACGGCGTTCTCTCCGTACTTCCTTTCTTTCGCCCGCATCTCCATGACCGAGGGCGATGTTTTCTGCGCCTGTTTCACGACTCTCGTGCTGCTGGGATTGGTCTGTTATTTGTGCGAGCGGAGCGCGGCGCGATGGCTCGTCTCAGCCGTTCTTCTCGCCCTGGCGCTGGGGGCGAAGATCTTCGCGATCGCCCTATTCGCGGTCTTCCTTGTCGAAGCGGGGCTCGCCCCCCGCCCGGCGACCATCGGCGGCTCCGGGCAGCGGCGGGATGCTCGCCGCCTTGCCGCGATGCTTGTGATCGCGGCCGCGGTCATGCTGGCCACCGCCGTGGCCGCGGCCTTTTCGCAGACCGCGGCGATCTGCGGCTGGGCCGTGCTCCTCGGCGTCTGGACTTACACAATCATCTTTGTACTGAAGCAGCGCGCCCGGCTCAGGGGCGGCATGGCTCCCATCCTTGGCATGATTGTCCTGGCGATAATCACCTGCGGCGTGCTGATGCCGGCGCATCTGATCCAGCACGACATCACCAGGAGCCTCGCCCGGCGCCTGCTCCGCTGGGACCACCAGCTTCCACTGGCTCACCTGTCCGATCACCTGCGGCTCTATGCAGGCATCATGCTGATCAAGCTGACCGCGCCGCTCGGCATCCTGACGGCTGCCTCCCTGGTATGGGGAGTTATCCGAGCTTCACGCCACAGTGCCTGGCGGCTCTGCACCCTCACCGTGGTCGCGTACGTGGCCGGCCTGTGCCTGTTGCCGCTGCGGCAGACCTTCTACCTGATGGGCGTGTATCCGGTGATGATGATCATGACGGCGGCACTTGCCGCGCAGATTGGCCAGCGGCTGCGCCGGCGTAAGTCCAAGGCCTCGACCGCGTGGATGATCGTGATAGCGGTTCTGCTGGTCCACCTCGGGGTGAACGTCTATCGCGCCTATCCCTGGTACAACCTGTACGGTTATGAGCTGATCGGCGACCGCTGGCTTGGAGCAGAGTCGCGCGGCTATCGGAACCTGATCCAGACGCCCAGCGACGGAGTCGAATCGCTCATCCGCTGGTGCAACGCCGACGAGCA
>DATKKX010000135.1:0-4326 GCA_035542775.1 Phycisphaerae bacterium
CTGATCCCGCTGCTGCAGATCGCCCCGTCCAAGACCGACACCGAAAGGCTGCTGGTCATCGCGCCCGAGCTTGCGGACGTCTTGTCGGCGGTCATCTGCCGGATCCGCCGCGACGACGGCGCGGTGCCGCTGGTGGTGGCCTACGACATCCACGAACGGGTGTGGAACCCGCCGATGCCGCTGCTGTTCCAGCGCCAGATCGGCATCGAGCACCGGCCCATCCCCATCCACGGGATCCGCATCGAGGAACTCACCGAGCTGTCCCACCACAGCTTCATCCAGTACAAACTGCCGGCCACCGGCGAGCTGATCCCGCTCCTGCAGATCGCCCCGTCCAAGACCGACACCGAGCGGCTGCTGGTCATCAGCCCCGAACTGGCCGACGTGCTCAGCGAGATCATCACCAGGATCCGCGGCCAGGACGGCATCGTGCCGCTGGTGACCGCCTACGACTACCACGAACGGGTGTGGAACCCGCCGATGCCGCTGCTGTTCCAGCGCCGTTACGGCGGAGAGCATCACGCCATCGGCGGCCCCGCGGTCCGCGAGCTCATCAGCGACGCCCTGGCCAGCACCGGAATCACCGACGCCAGCGGCAAGCCGCTGCGGTTCGTGCCGCACGACTTCCGCAGGATCTTCATCACCGACGCGATCATGCACGGCATGCCGCCACACATCGCCCAGCTGGTCGCCGGGCACCGCGACATCGGCGTCACTCTCGGCTACAAGGCTGTCTACCCCGAGGAAGTCATCAACGCCCACCGGGCCTTCATCACCCGGCGCCGGGCGCTTCGGCCCGCCGAGGAATACCGCACCCCCACCGAGGAGGAATGGGACCAGTTCCTCGGCCACTTCGAGCGGCGCAAGCTGTCGCTGGGCACCTGCGGCCGCTCCTACGCCACCCCCTGCATCCACGAGCACGGGACATCCGCTGCCCGCTCTTGCGTCCCGACCCCGCCCAGCGACCCCGGCTGGCCGAGATCCGCGACAACCTGATCGACCGCATCGGCGAAGCCCAGCGCGAAGGCTGGACCGGCGAAGCCCACGGCCTGCAGGTCAGCCTTGCCGCCGCCGGCCAGAAGCTCGCCCAGATGGACCAGATCGCCGCCCGCCGCGCCACCGTGACCCACCTTGGAATGCCCGGCCATCCCCTCGCCGTCAGCCGCACCGTCACCACCCTCTCCGCCCTTCCGGCCGCTGACCCTCAAAAACCGCCTGACCAGGGAAAACCTTGATCATCTTTAGTTCAGAGAAGCCTGCATCAAGGTCAGCGCGGTCGTCTCTGACATCTTCGGGGTCTCCGGCCGCGACATGCTCGCCGCGCTGGTCGCCGGGGGAGAGGGACCCCAAGGTGCTGGCGCAGCTGGCCCGGCGCAGCATGCGCGCCAAGATCGCCGTGCTGGAGGAGGCGTTCACCGGCCACTTCACCGACCACCACGCGTTCCTGCTCGGCACCATGCTCCGGCGGGTTGACGCGATCAGCGCGGATATCGCCGTGCTGGACGCCCGGATCGCCGGTCAGGCCGCCCCGCTCGCGGCCGCGGTCGCCCAGCTCGATGAGATCCCCGGGATCAGCCTGGCCAGCGCGTATGTGATCCTTGCCGAGATCGGCACCGACATGACCCGGTTCCCCAGCGCCGGGCACCTGGCCTCCTGGGCCCGCCTGGCTCCCGGCATCAGCGAGTCGGCGGGCAAGAAGAAGGGCAAGAGCTCCACCGGCCACGGCAACGCCTACTTGGCCTCCGTGCTGGGCAACGCCGCCGCCGGCGCCGCCAAGACCGACACGTTCCTGGGCGAGAAGTACCGGCGGATCGCCCGCCGCCGCGGCTCCAAGCGGGCCATCGTCGCCCTCGGCCGCTCGATCCTGGTGATCGCCTGGCACCTGCTCTCCGACCCCGGCGCCCGCTTCTGCGACCTGGGCCCCGGCTACTACGCCACCCGCATCGACCCCGTACGCCGCAAGCAAAGCCACATCCGCCAGCTCGAGGCCCTCGGCTACACCGTCACCCTCCAGCCCGCCGCCTGAGCCGCCAACCCCCAGTCCGGCTCCGCTGACGCTCCGCCGGACGCTGCCGCGCGCCCGTAACTCACCAATTTTCGGATTAGCAGCCGGTCGCCTAACTGTACCTCCAGCATCAGGTAATGGCCCGCCTAGTGTGCCGCGTGCGAGGAATTACGCTCTGCAGCCGTCCGGCCAGGTCAAGCTAGCCCCATCTTTGGCGGTACCATTCCACCGCTTGACGCGTGGATAGCACCTCAGTCGAAGCCGTACATCTTACGTATAGCTTATCTTCGAGCCACGTGGGTTCTTTGTTCGGCGAGCATCGGACTATTGCGATCGTACGGCCCTGCCATGGTTCCAGTCGAAGATCAATATAATTCATCGCCACGCCACCCAGATTCTGAAAGACTTGCTTATCGAAAACGAGACGCCAGTCATCATGTATCGATCCCCTTGGACGCGGGATATCGGCCTCGATCCCGATGATGGTTCGATCATCCGCCACGCCGATAATAAGAGTGCCGCCGTCTGTGTTGAGAAAAGCCGCTAGAGACTTGAGAGTGGCCTGCTTGACCGCCGTTCCGAGCATCTCCGGCGAGCTAGGCACACCCGGCGCAGGCGGATGGCGAATGAGTGACGAAGTGAGTGACAATCGCCACGGCCGACGGCGGACGTCAGCGGACATCCACGGACGGTCTGCCGCAGGCCAGGCGCGCTGGGGCGCTGGTAAGCCGTGCCGCAACTTGGCTTCGGGACGAAGAGGCCGCCGGTTCAAATCCGGCCACCCCGACACCAAACCGCAGGTCACACAGTATCCGGTGACCTGCGGTTCGCATTCCGCCTCTCCCGATGCCCGGTTTTGGGAGCCAAACGGGAGCGGACAGGGTATGGGACCGGGATAGCGGCAAGTAGCCGACCGAACACTTGCGACTGAGAGCAGGCGTCAATTAGGTGGCCCGGTGCCGCGCCATAAACGATCAACCTTCCAACCTGCATCTCTGGGACCAGGAAAGAAGCAACAAAGCATCACCATCTAGCCGTCATGCTAGGCAATCATTCCGGCTGATGCCATGTGCGATTGTGTGTCGCTGAAGGCCCTGAGTTCCTTCGCGCCCTTCAGCAGGGCATTACCGAGTTCCTCGGCGTCGTCGGCGGTGAGAAGCAGTGCAATGTCTTTGCTGTCGTGGTTTAGTTCGATCCCGACGATCCGCCATGGCTCGTGCACTACGGTCGCGGTGTAGACATGTGCCCGAATCTCCTTGCCGAGAGGGTCCTTAGATATCATGTTCATGTCCATCTTCCTCACCCCTTCACCATCCTTAGAACCTTGGGTCCAGGTCGTAAGTCCTTGTTCCTGTCTCTGCAGGCCACGTCGAAGACCAAATACTTGCAGGCCGTTTTACCGGACTCAGGTAGCATCACCTGCGAAGCCTTTCGTTCATTGCCATGATCGCCCCCTGCAGGTGAGCATGCAAGGATGACTGCTGTGTTTGCCCAGAAAAGAAAAAGGTGAGTTTGAAAGTCAGGTCTTTGGTCCTGCCCCGGCAGGGCATTAGGACTCAGCGCTGCGCCCCGAGGCCGGGTGAGTAACTAATTGAGTAACAACCGACACAGACAACGGCGGGCGCCAGAGGATGTCCACGGACAGTGCAAGGCAGGTCAGACAGAGTAAGTGCTGTGGTAGCCGACCTCGCGCGTTGGCTTCGGGACGAAGAGGCCGTATGCACTGCCGAACCTGACTGTAAATGGCTATCAAGACGGCGCTGCACAACGCCGAGGTCGCGCCCGAGCAGGAATGATCCCGACACAGCCGGGACGTTTGTCCCGCGAGCAATGACGTCCGCCCCGTGACAACAGGACACCTGCCGCCAGATCGTGGAAACGATCGTGTCTACGCGAACGAAGCGAGGTGACATAGCCGTGCCCAGCGGCTAATGACGAATTCTGACTCAGAACACTAGGTAGCACTACCCGATCAAATTCCGACCAGGGAGGAACCCGCAATGGCCACTGTTGACGACGTCTTCAAGCTGCTTACGGACGTAAACAAGACGACCCTAGGACGCATCGAGTCCGAGATCAAAGCTATGAACGCCACCACCCTTGGCCGCATGGAGGCCGAGGTAAAGAACATCCAGACCACGCTCACAGCCATCCACCAGGACACCCAAGCCGTGCTCAACGCCATCAACTACGCGAGCAAGCCCGACAAGGGCGCCATGAACTGCCTGGAACGCATCGAGGCCGACGTCCAAGACATCCAGGCTCACGTTGGATAACACAACCTCAACAAGCAGCGAGCGTGGAAGGTGCAGGTGTTGGTC
>DATKKX010000136.1:0-12651 GCA_035542775.1 Phycisphaerae bacterium
CCAGAAACTCGTATCCGCGAAAACGGTGTTCAATCAGTCCTCGCGAGGAGATCCGTAAAGATAGTGATCGATGTTCTTGGATAGATCAGTCGGTACGTTGTCCCATGCTTCTTGCGGTACGGCGGCACCAATGGAAAGAGCGATCTCCCACGGCGCCGTACCGTTGGCACCGTCCACAGCCGCCGCCCGCT
Source organism: Phycisphaerae bacterium (assembly GCA_035542775.1). Classification (GTDB taxonomy): domain Bacteria; phylum Planctomycetota; class Phycisphaerae; order UBA1845; family UTPLA1; genus DATKKX01. The sequence goes on from DATKKX010000136.1 coordinate 192, forward strand.
CCGCGGTTTGGCGCTGCTGCACTTCGCGGAGCAGCGCTCGCAGATACTCGCCGACGCTGCTGTAGCCATGTTGGCCGGCTTGTGCTTCCAGGAAGGCCTTCAGGTCATCGTCAATGTCGATCCGTACACTACTCATATCCAAGCCCTACGTCTCAATTATACGATGGCCAGGCTCATGGAGCAACGCAATACAGACTTGCGACGAGACCAGGGAGAAATCCGCCAGCGATTCGTATTGTCTCTCATCGGCCCGGGAACAGGGCCGAGACGAATGCTGAAGCCACCGTCACGCCACTTCCTGCTACAACTGCTTGTCCCCGGAGCACACCCCCTGCGCATCGCAGGGATAGGATGCCCTGCCGGAGACAGACCGGGCGGATCCCGGTCGAGAATCCTGCCAACTCACGATCGTCGGGTCCTACCTTGCTCGGCACCGTATGGGTACGATGACCAGTATCGCTCGGCAGATGGACAGATGCCAGCCAACACATGGCCCCGAGGGCCATGCTCGAGAACCGCGGCCACCGATACTCGACAGGCGAAGCGGGCACAAGATGAGCGATTATTCCAAACGAGAAAAGCCCAACCCGCCGGCTTCACCGGCATCCGGTGGCTCGGAAGGGCTTCTGTGCCCGGACTGCGGATACGATTTGACGGGGCTTGTGCAAGACCGCTGCCCGGAGTGCGGAGTTTCTTTTGACCGGGCTCTTCTCATCCTCCAACAACAGCAAGACGCTCTCCTGCTGCCGTGGGAGACCGGCCGCCGCCATTCGCTTGTACGCCGCATCCTCTCGACCTGTTTCGCCGCCTGGCTCCACCCGGCGAGGTACTGCGACCGAATCGCTCAGCGACGCTACGTCCGGGTATCTCATCCCGCCGGCCTGATCGCCGGAGTCATCGGTTTGGGGCTGTTTCTGTGCATGTTGAGCACACTGGCCTGGCTGGGCGCCATAATCCTCGGAATGTACTGGAGCCAGCACGGTGGGGTTACCCTGCCGCAGTGCGTTAAGTCGTCTTTTGATACGTGCGTCGGGGCGCTTGGTCCCGTTCTTCTCGGGGTTCTCCTCGGTCCCCTCCAGTTCGTCTCTCCGCTGCTGTCCTGCGCGTTGCTCTCGTGCGGCGCGACGATCTGGTTCAAAGAGCAGCTGGGCAGGCTCCGAACCATCGATTTGCTAGCGTTGATGTGCGTGCCCGCCTGGCTATGGCCCTGCCTTGTCGTCCTGGGCGACGTGGCATCATCTGGCTGGGTTTCGCTGTGCTTCTTTCTGGCAGGTGCTGTCTGCTGGGTCATTTCTTTCTATTTGGCGCCTCGCAAGATTCTGGGGATGGGACGCGCCGGCTCGGTGGTCGTTGCAGCGGCTGCCTGCGTGACGTGGGGGCTGATCCAGTATTTGGTCGGCTTGCCGTTCTAGTCTATGGCGAAGCACAGCGGCTGAGCCTGCCACAGCACGGAATGCAAGGCCGTCGAAGGCCCACCTTACCCTTACGCCACTTGCTGCCGCGTCTGCTCATCCTCGAAGCGCACACCCACGCGGCGGGACACACCGGCCTCCTGCATGGTGATGCCGTAGATGGCGTCGGCGATGCTCATGGTTCGCTTGGAGTGAGTGATGATCAGGAACTGCGACTGCTTGGCGAACTCCTGAATCACGTGGTTGAAGCGGACGTTGTTGGCCTCATCCAGGGCCGCGTCCACCTCGTCCAGGAGGACGAACGGAGACGGGCGGCTGCGGAAAACCGCCAGCAGCAGGGCGATCGCGGTCATGGTCTTCTCGCCGCCGGACAGCAGGCTGATGCTCTGCGGCTCTTTGCCGGGGGGCCGGGCCATGATCTCGATGCCGCACTCCAGCACGTCGTTGGGATCCATCAGGGTCAGTTCGGCCTTGCCGCCTCCAAAGAGCTTGCGGAAGAGCGCCGCGAAGTGGCCCTGAACGGCGGTGAAGGTCTCAAGGAATCGCTGCTTGGATTCGTCGTTCAGCTTCTCGATCAAGGCCTGCAACTGCTTTTCGCTGGTGCGCAGATCGTCCCGCTGAGTCGAAAGGAATGACGAACGGGTCTCGAGCTCGGCCTGCTCGTTGATGGCATCGAGGTTCACGTTGCCGAGCCGCTCGATCTTGCCGCGCAGATCGTCGATCTCCGCCTCGACCGCGGGCCAGTCCTGCTGCTCGTCAGGGACGTAGCTTTGATACTGCACCTCGAGGTCCACCGCCAACTCCTCGGCGATGCGCGCTCGAAGGTCCTCCAGCCGCACGCGAACCTCCTGCAGCTTGATTTCGCGCTCGTGCATCTGCGACTCGATCTCGGACAGCTCACCGCGAAGCCGCCGGGTATCCATGCCGTACTGTTCGACCGCCAGCCGCAAAGAATCGCGCTGTTCACGCAAGGAGCCGGAGCGCTCGACCAGGCCCTCGTGCTCCTTTGACAGCTCGGCGAGCGTGGCCTTGGCCGCCGTGGTTTGGGATTGGGACTGCTCGATTCGCTGCCGAGCCTCGACTACATCCCGTTCCGCCTTGTCGCGGTCGGCCTGCAACTGGGCCCGAGCGGCCTGCAATTCCTGAATCGCCCGGGCGACGCCCGTCCTGCGCTGCGTCAGCTCGCCGACACGGACGCGGGCGGCGGTGATGCGCTCGGCGACGGTGGCCCGCTCCGCCGCGAGGACCTCGGCCTTGGTCTGCAATTCGGCGGCCGCCCGCTCGCTTTCGCTGCTGCGGTGCTCGAGTTGCGAGAGGGATTCCTTGCTGGCAAGCTCCTTCTCTCGCATTTCCTGCAGCCGGGCAATCAGCACGGCGACTTCCGACGCGATCAGCGGGCGCTCGTCGCTCAGACGGCCGACGGTCTGGTCTACACCGTCCAACTGGGCCTGGGCTTCGACATGCCGCGTGTTGGCCTCGAAGATCGCTTCCTGCAACTCGCCCTCGACCAACTCGAGGTGCGCCGCTTCCACCTCGGCCTGGCGGAGCTGCTCGGCCAATTGCTCGATTCGGCGTTCGACCTCCTGCAATTCCCTGGCCAGCTCGCGGAGGCCGCTGCGGCGGCTGATCAGTCCCGTGTCGCTCCCCAGGGAACCAAGCCCAATCCGGCCGTCCGGTTCCCAGACCACGCCTTCCAGGGTGACGAAGCGGGCCCCGCCGGGGTTCAACTCGGAAAGCCGCCTGGCGTGTTCGGTCGTCTCCACCACATAGGTACGACCCAGCAGATGTCGAGCCAAGAGCCCGCACGCCGCGGGATACCGCACCCAGTCCAGCAGATTGGCGATGAAGCCCTCCTGGCCGGACAGGTCCGGGCCGGCGATGATCGGCGGAATGCAGTCGAGACAGAACGCCTGCACACGGCCGCTCAATTCGGCCAAGGCCTCGCGATCCGCCAGCAACTGATCTCGCCGCTCGACCACGAGGTACTTCTCGTGGCTTCCCAGGACGGCCTCGACCAGGCTGGCGTGGGCCACGTCGGCCTCGAACAGCTCACCGACGGCCCCGCGGACATAACCGAAGGTCTGCCCGCTCTCATCGGCGTCGCGGCGTTCGAGTATCTCACGCGCCCCGGCCAGCAGGCCCTCGTGCCGGCGGTCCATCTCCGCCAGGACCTGCCGCCGGCTCTCCAGCCCGCTGCGATACTCTTTCGCGGCGGCATGCTGGTCGGCCAGCGCAGTCCGCTGCTGGGCCAACACCACCTGTCGAGCCTTGGTCTCTTCCAGTTTCTGCGATTGCTCGGCCAGGAGCCGCTGGATCTCCTCGCAGCGAGACCGCAATTGCTGCTGGCGCCCCATGGCCTCGGCCAATTCGGTGGCCACTTCCGCGTCGCGCTCGTCCAGCCTGGCTTTCTGATGGGCCAGCGATTCATGTTGGAGGTTCAGCCCGTTGATTTCGTTGCGAAGCTGGCTCGTCCGCCGGAGCAGATCGATGATGCCGGTCTTTTCGTCCTCCAGGCGCTGGCGCGTCTCCTGCAACTCGGCGGCGCGAGCCCGGTCGCTCTCCTGCAGGTCCGTCAATTCGGTCTGAACGGCCTGCAGATCGGTTTCGACGCCCTGGGCCTCGTGGGCCTGTTCGGCCAGACGGGCCTCTAGATCGCCGACCTGCTTGTCGAACGCGGCCAGACGCTCGCGAGAGCGATTCAGCAACTCGGTCTGGTCGCCGATCCGCCGCTCAGAGGCGGCGATCCGCTCCTCGTGAGCGCTGATTTGCGATTGCACGGTCAGCAGCCGTTTTTCGGCTTCGGACAGTTCGCCTTCCAGCTCGCCGATCCGGAAGTTGGCCTCGCTGGTCCTGGTCTCGTTGTCGGAAATGTCGGTGCGGCGCTTGGTCGCACCGTCACTCAATTCCGCGATGCTGGCTTCGGCCTCGTTTCGCGTGGTGCGGAGGCGGTGGTACTCCGATAGGGCGTACCGGCTGCGCAACTCGCGCAGGCGCTGCTGATAGGCCTGGTAGCTCCGGGCCTTGCCCGCGGCGAGCTTGACGCTGCGGAGACGTTTCTCGACCTCATCGATGATGTCCTGCAAGCGCAGGAGATTCTGGTCCACCCGCTCCAGGCGGCGTTGGGCCTCCTTCTTACGCATCTTGTACTTGCTGATGCCGGCTGCCTCTTCGAAGATCTGCCGCCGGTCGCTGGGGTTTGCCTGCAGCAGCACATCGACGCGGCCCTGCTCGATGACGCTGTAGGCGTCGACGCCGATGCCGGTATCCAGGAACAGCTCGCGGATGTCCTTTAGCCGGCAAGTCTGCTTGTTGAGGAGGTACTCGCTCTCGCCCGACCGGTACAGCCTCCGCGAAACCACCACCTCGGTCTGATCGGACGGCAGGCGGCGGTCGGAGTTGTCGAAGGTCAGGTCGACCTGGGCCAGCCCGGAGCTCTTGCGGGTGCCCGAGCCGTTGAAGATTACGTCCATCATCTGCTTGCCGCGGAGGCTCTTGGCGGACTGCTCGCCGAGGACCCACTTGACGGCATCGACGACGTTGGATTTACCGCAGCCGTTGGGGCCGACAATACTGGTGATACCAGGTCCGAAGTCGAACTCGGTCTTGTCGGCAAAGCTCTTGAAGCCCGTGGCTGTGAGTTTCTTGAGGATCATGTGGTGAGCAAGCCTCCGTGCCGCATAATTCCGTCACCCGCGTCTCCATCGCGGTTAGTCGCCCTCCCAAAAGGGCTCTGATCCGGCCCACGGCCAGAACCCATAATAATATCGTCAATCGCCATGATATGCCAATAGGGAGTCGATTTGTTGTATTGGCGACGGGTCAGCCGGAAGGCCGACACCCTTTTCTGCGGCGAGCATAGCAGCCTGCCGCGGTGCCTTCTCACCGCGGTTCGAGGCAGCTAGACTGGACCGCTTGGCTGCTGGTCCGCCCGACCATGGGGGCTGCTTGTCCGGGGATGTTGATGCGGTATTCTCGCGTATTCATCGAATCCATCGCCTACGAACTGCCGGCCACGGTGGTCAGCTCCGAAGCGCTGGAGAAGCGGCTCGAACCGCTTTACCGGCGGCTGCATTTGCAGGTTGGGCAACTCGCGGCGTTGACCGGCATTCGCGAGCGGCGCTACTGGCCTACCGGGCAGACCATGGCCAACGGCGCTGCTCGGGCCGGGCGTAAGGCCCTTGCGGCCGCCGGGTTGGCTCCGGACGACATCGGCATGCTGATCTTCGGCGGCGTGTGCCGGGACTTTCTCGAACCGGCCACCGCCTGTGCGGTCGCTGATGCTCTCGGGCTGAGCCATCGCTCGCAGGTTTATGACGCCTCTAACGCCTGTCTGGGGGTGATCAACGGGATCGTCCAGATCGCGAACGCCATCGAGCTGGGCCAGGTCAAGGCGGGCCTAGTCGTTTCCTGTGAAACCGCCAAGCAGATCGTCGACCTGACCATCGAGAAGATGCTCCGGCAGCGCCACATGGAAGAGTTTCGCCTGTCGCTGGCCACGCTGACGGGCGGCAGTGGGGCGATCGCGGTCGCGGTGTGCGACCAGTCGTTCGAGAACGATTCGCGTCACGGCCACCGCCTGCTCGGGGGCGTGGTCCGCAGCAATACCGCCCATCACCGCCTGTGCACGTGGGGGCCCGACACGGGCATGCCCGCGACGGCCCCGATGGAGATGAAGACGGACGCCGCGGCAGTGTTGGAGAACGGCGTCGAGCTGGGCGTGGAGACGTGGCACGCGTTTCTCGAAGAGCTGGGCTGGACCAACGAGAGCGTCGATCGGACCATCTGCCACCAGGTCGGCGCGCCGCACCGCGAGACGGTGATGAAGGCGATCGGCATCCCGCTGGAGAAGGATTTCCAGACTTACGAGTTTCTGGGGAATATCGGCACGGTCTCGCTGCCGATCACGGCGGCCATCGCCGAGGAGCGCGGGTTTCTGAAGCGCGGGCAGCGGGTGGCGTTCTGCGGGATCGGCAGCGGGTTGAATTGTCTGGTGCTGGGGCTGGAGTGGTGAGAGGGCTGTCAGCTCGCAACGGTCAGCTTTCAGTTGGCGGATAGCCCTGCGTTTGAGTCGCCTCACTTCTTCTTGAGCATCCCCAGCCAGCTTGTGGACTGGAGTGCGGTGCGGGCGTAGGCGTTCGACGTCGAGCGGATGTCGTCCACGACGATGAAGCAATCGGGATCAATCTGATGGGCCTGTTTGGCGGCCTTGGGGGCCATCTTTCGAAGCGTTTGAACAAACAGCAGATCGACAGGGCCGTCGCGGCCCTGGCCCACGAGCTGCGTCACGCCGAAGCCGGCGTCGCGGAGCTGGGCCGAGAGCTCGGCGCCCTTGCGGGTGAACACGCGGACGACCTGCTCGCCGAAGGCCAGGTATTTCTCGATGGTGATGCCCACGAAGTTGCCGGTGGCATAGCCGATGGCGTAAGCGATGGCGTAGGCCGGAGTGTTCAAGCTGTTGATGACTTTGGACACGACCGCCAGCCAGATCAGGATCTCGAAGATGGCCAGCACCCAGGCGATCCCGCGCCGGCCGTTGACGACGCAGATCGTGCGGATGGTGCCGAAGGAAACGTCGGCGATTCGGGCCAAAACGATCAATAGACAAGTACCAAGCATGGCTGCGTTCATTCGTTGACCTCACAGTAAATTCGCGGGGTGATGCAGGGCGGATGGAGCCTCACCATGCCTGCCCCGGTTCGCATCTCTTGCAGGCCGGCGTCGTTTCGCAACCTGCGCAAGCAGCTCCATCCCGCACCCGTCGGCTCAATTCGTGCCTCTGGCATGCGGTGAGCATGATAGCACATCCGGCTGGAGAGAGTAGATGTCACGATCGCCGGGCTCGCCATCTCGACCGAAAACGAGACGGCTATTTACGCGAAAGCACGGACAAACCGGGTTTGTCCGTGCCACCCTCCCTAGCCAGCCCGATCGGATGGAGGGTTGACCGGGCCTGCGCCGCTGGGTAATAGCAGTTTCGTGCGAGAGTCTGATCGAGAGCTGTTGGGACGGCTGTATCCGTTCGAGAGCCACTATCTCGACGTCGGGGGCTTGCGCTATCACTACCTCGACGAGGGCCGGGGCGAACCGGTCGTGATGGTTCACGGCAATCCGACATGGTCTTTTTACTTCCGCGAACTGGTCAAGGGCCTGCGCGATTCGTACCGTTGCGTGGTGCCCGACCACATCGGGTGCGGGCTCTCGGAGAAGCCGGGCGACGACCGCTACGACTATACGCTCTCGCGGCGGGCCGACGACCTGGGGGCGCTGCTCGATCACCTGGGGCTGGATCGAGGCGTGACGCTGCTGATGCACGACTGGGGCGGCATGATCGGGATGGTCTGCGCGATGCGACGGCCGGAGCGGATCGCACGGCTTGCCGCGCTGAACACGGCCGCGTTCCTGAAGCCGGCGGGCAAGAAGATGCCGTGGCCGCTGTGGGTCGTGCATCGGAGAAACTGGCTGTCGGCGCTGCTGGTCCAGGGGCTCAATGCTTTCAGCGTCGGGGCGACGATCTCGGCGACGGCCAGGGGCATGTCGCGCGAGGTGCGGCGATGCCTGACGGCGCCGTACGATTGCTGGCCCCATCGCATTGCGACGCTGCGATTCGTGCAGGATGCGCCGCTGCGGCCAAGCGACCGCAGTTACGGAGTCGCGAAAAAGCTGGATGAGAGCGTGCATCAGTTCACCGACCGACCGACGCTGGTTTGCTGGGGCGAGCGTGATTGGGTGTTCGATCACCGGTTCCTGGAAGAGTGGCGGCGGCGATTTCCGAGGGCCGAGGTACATACGTTTCCCAACGCCGGGCACTATGTGCTTGAGGATGAGGCGGGGGCGATCTTGCCGCTGGTGCGGGAATTCTTGAAGCGGAATCCGGTCGATCACGGCAAGGCGCCGGTTGACGCTCCGATGACCAGGCCGAATGCGTCAACGGTACAATCTGCTCCGACCAGCGCCGTCGTCGAGCAAATCAACGTGGCGGCGTATCTGCCGGAGATGGCCCGCCAAGTGCCGGATCGGCCGGCCATCGCATGGGTGACGGGACGGAGTGATACGGGGGCCGTGGCGTACGCCCATTGGACGTTTCGGCAGCTCAACGAAGAGACGGACCGCTTCGCCCATGGGCTGGAGGAGGCGGGTGTCACACGCGGCATGCGAACGATCTTGATGGTGCGGCCGTGCCCGGAGTTCTTCGCGCTGGTCTTCGCCCTGTTCAAGGTTGGCGCGGTGGTGGTTCTGATCGACCCGGGTATGGGCCGGCGGCGGATGGTGGAGTGCCTCGGCGACGTCACGGCGGAGGCGTTTATCGGGATTCCATTGGCGCAGGTGCTGCGGACGCTCCACCCGGCGGCGTTCAGGTCGGTGCGGATCCGCGTGACCGTGGGGCGACGGTGGTTCTGGGGCGGGATGCGATTGAGTGATGTTCGAGCAATGTCATCGCGGCCTTATGAAATGGCACCGACGCGGCGCGATGATCCGGCGGCGATCATCTTCACCACCGGCAGCACCGGCCCGCCGAAAGGGGTGCTCTATCAGCATGGCATGTTCGACGCCCAGGTCCGCATCCTTCGGGATCACCTGGGCATCGCGCCGGGCGAGATCGACCTACCGACGTTCCCACTGTTTGCGCTATTTGATCCGGCCCTGGGCATGACGGCTGTCATTCCGGAGATGGACCCCACGCGGCCGGCGTGGGTCGATCCCGAAAAGATCATCGGGGCCATCCGCGACTGGAAGGTGACCAACATGTTCGGCTCGCCGGCCTTGCTGGATCGCGTCGGGCGATACGGCCAGGCGAATGGGGTCAAGCTGCCGACACTGCGGCGCGTGGTTTCGGCGGGAGCGCCGGCGTCGCCGGCGGTACTAGAGAGATTTGCAGCCATGCTCGATGGCGATGCCGAGATCCATACGCCGTACGGCGCAACGGAGTCGCTCCCCGTGGCTTCGATCGGCAGTCGAGAGATCCTGGCGGAGACCCGCCATGAGACGCAGTGCGGCGGCGGGACGTGCGTTGGGAGGCCGATGCCGGGCGTTGAAGTCCGGATTATCGAAATCACCGAGCAGCCGATCGAGCGATGGTCGGAGCAGTTAGTATCGCCGCCGGGGCAGATCGGCGAGATCGTGGTCAAGGGTCCGATGGTGTCGCCGGAATACTGCACGGACGCAGCCGCGACGGGAATGGCGAAGATCCCCGACGGCGACGCGGTCTGGCATCGTATGGGCGACGTGGGCCGGTTCGACGGACGGGGCCGGTTGTGGTTCTGCGGACGAAAGGCCCATCGCGTGGTCACGGAGCAGGGGACGTTGTTCACCATCCCATGCGAGGCGATCTTCAACCGGCATCCGACGGTGTTCCGGTCGGCCCTGGTCGGGGTGGGCGAGCGCCCTCGACAAAGGCCGGTGCTGTGCGTGGAATTGGAGGCCGGGCACAAGAACGCCGATCAGGCAAAGCTCACGCAAGAGTTGCTGCGCATTGGCCAGGAAAATGAGCTGACCCGGTCGATTGGGACGGTGCTGTTCCATCCGGGCTTTCCGGTGGACATCCGGCACAACGCCAAGATATTTCGCGAGAAGCTGGCCGTCTGGGCGGCGGGGAAACTGAAGGCGCGATAGGAAGACCGCGAGATGAGAGTGCTGGTCACGGGCGGTGGGGGCTTTCTCGGCCGGGCCATCGTGGAAAGGCTGGTGGCCCGGGGAGATAGCGTGCGCTCGTTCTCGCGCGGGGAATACCCCGAGCTGGCGGCGGCGGGCGTCGAGGTCCGGCGAGGCGATATCGCCGACGCGGGCGCGGTGGCGCGGGCCTGCCAAGGTTGCGACGCGGTTTTTCACGTCGCCGGCCGTCCGGGGATTTCAGGCCCCTACGCGAGGTATTACGGGCCGAATGTTCTGGGCACGCAGAATGTGATCTCCGCCTGCCGAACTCATGGCGTCCGAAAGTTAGTGTTCACTAGCTCGGCCAGCGTCGTGTTCGACGGCACAGACATGGAGGGGGTGAACGAGGCCACTCCGTACCCGGCTCGCTTCGATGCACCCTACCCAAGGAGCAAGGCGGCCGCGGAGCAGATGGTCCTCGCCGCGAACGGCCCAGACCTGGCGACGGTCTCGCTACGGCCCCACTTGATCTGGGGTCCTCGGGATACGCAACTGCTGCCGGCGATCGTTTCACGGGCCGGGAGTTTGCGCAAGATCGGGGGGGCGGACAAGAAGGTGGACTGCACGTACATCGATGACGCCGCGGACGCTCATCTCCTGGCGTGCGACCGCCTGAGTCTGTCCTCGCCGGTGGCGGGCAGGGCGTACTTCATCAGCCAGGGTGAGCCGCGCTGCGTGTGGGACCTGGTGAACGGAATTCTCGGCGCCGCAGGGTACCCCCCGGTAACACGGCGTATCCCCCGGCTCGTCGCACAGGCCGCCGGCGGATGCATGGAGTGGTCATACCGGCTGCTGCGGATCGAGCGCGAGCCGCCGATGAGCCGGTTTATGGTTCGCGAACTTTCCACGGCGCATTGGTTTGACATCTCGGCGGCCAGGCAAGACCTCGACTTTTCGCCCAGAGTCTCGATCGACGAAGGATTCAGGCGGCTGGCGGAGTGGCTTCGATCGAGCCCGATCTAGGCGCACCGCCGCCCAGTCAGCGGTCGGCTTCGACGTATCGGTCGAAGCCGCGGACTTGGCGGCAAACCTCTTGAATTACGGATCAGGCCGTCGTTGTCGTCCCGCCGAACACACCGTTCAGATTGCCGGAAACAAGCTGAATGACGAAATTGATGACGAAAAAGATGATGTAGAGGAAGAAAGGGTTTCCACCGAAGATATTGAACATATTGACGCTCTCCCACCTAGTGCCGCGAGGACTCTTTACCGGGACGGCTGAACGCCGCATCTTATATAGTGGCGCCGGGGTCCAGTCCAATCGTGAGCAACCGAGCCACGAAAGAAAGCACCACGAAGATCACTGTCGTCCACCAAGGGCCGCCAAACATCGCTGATCTCCTGAATGGTCGGTACCGCGGTGGTCAGCTCGCGCCCGCGAACTGTACCTATTGGACAAGGTGTGTCAAAGCCGAACCAGCTCTACGGCACAACGCATGTCCCTGTCCGGCGTACCGCACCTCTCAGAATCTTCGGCATTATCGCCCTCGTCGGACCATTCCACAAGCCCGCTGGGCCGGGGCTGCGTTGTTCGGCCTTGGCAGGCCCGGTAGAATGCGGTATTTCCTACCGTGAGCATGGGTAAGCATCTGGAATCGCCCCCGGCGTTCATGGCATGACCCACCTGACTGCATGGCGACAGTTCCGCGCGGCGATGATCGCCGCCGACGCGTTGACGGTCTGCCTGACCTACATCCTGGCGGACATTCTGCGGTGCCACCTGTGGATGCGGACGGGCTGGCCGGAACTGCTCAAGGTCGGGCCTCCGCTGGAGGTCGTGAGCAGCGTTCGCATTCACATGAAAGTGCTGGCCTTTCTGCCTGTCGGATGGCCGCTGGTACTGGCCTGGCTGGGCTGGTACGAACAGCGTTGGCGGTCCTGGCCATGGCTGGCCAGAAATGCTCTGGCCGGTTCGGCTTTGGCGGCGATGCTGATGGCGGCGCTGGCCCTGCTGTTCGAGCGGGACCTATACCCGAGGGCACAGATCGGCTTCGTGGCAGCGTTGTTACCTGCGACCACTTTGGCGATGCGAGGTATAAGCGGTGTCGCCGGGCAGTGGCTGGGCGGGCGGCAGCGGCTCCATGTATTGATCGTGGGCACAGGCCGGGATGCAGTCCGTATCCGCCGCCTGTTAAGATCGATTGCGCTGGGGCGGCCGATGGTGCTCGGGCATTTGCGGGCGCCGTGGGAGACCGACCCGCGGCGGATTGAGACGGGCGCGGTACTCGGCGAACTGTCGGAGCTGAGCCGGATCTTGGATAGTCGGGTCGTCGATGAGGTCATCTTCTCGGTGCCCCTGGCACAGTACCCGCAGATCTTGCCGTTTGTGAGATCGTGTGAAGAAGTGGGCGTGGCCGCACATGTGCAGGCGGAGTTCCTGACATGCCGTTCCGTACCGG
>DATKKX010000137.1:0-2563 GCA_035542775.1 Phycisphaerae bacterium
TTCGCCTGTTACGTGGCGGGCGGGGAATACAAGGGTGACGGTAGCGGCTGCAGTCCGAACCCCTGTCTGTGTGCGGACTTCTTCGTGAATGCGCCCGGCTCCTGGACGGGAACCACGTGCGGTGCGGGCAATGATTGCGGCCTCCGCAACACCGAGGAGGTCATCTACGCGGTCACGATCCCGTGGGATGGGACCTGGATCTTCGACCTGTGCGGCTCGACCTTCGACACTTACATGTTCGTAGGCACGAGTTGCTGTGGCGCCGAGTTGGGCTACAACGACGACTACTGCAACTACCAGTCACAGATGACGTTTACCGAATTGGCCGCCGGCACCTACTACATGGATATCGAAGGCTACAGCGGCTGCGGCAGCTACGTGTTTAATGTCCACGAGGTGCTAGGCGCCTGCTGCGTGAACGAGGTTTGCGTGGGCGATCTGAAGCCAGCGGCCTGCTACGCTCAGGGCGGCCAATGGTGGAGCGGCATGAGCTGCGCCAGTTTTGCCTGCCCCCACTGGGGCTGCCCCGAGTCGGAAATCACGGTCACGTACGTGCCCGACTCCCAGCCCTATGAGACTTCGTGGCAGGTGGTTCAGGAAGGGACTGGCGCGACGATTTGCACCAACCCCCCGATGACCACGGCTTTCGCCACCTACGTCACGGACTGCTGCGTGAGGAGCGCCGACTGCTATGACTGGAACTGCCAGGACGCCTACGGTGACGGCACTTATGCTCCGGGCGGTTATGAAATCCTCTTCGACGGAGTGGTGGTGGCCTGGACGCTGGGCTCCGGCTGGTACGGCTCCAGCGTTTCGGTGACCCAGATCGGCGGCTGCGTCTTCCCCGGCGCGTGCTGCTTCTGGGGCGATCCGTTCTGCGCGGTCATGTTCGAGGCGGACTGCTACGGCGCATGGCTCGGTCCTTGGACCGATTGCGGCGTGCTGGCCGACTGCGATGACGATTACATCAGCGACGGCTGCACAATCGGCATGGGTCTCGGGCTGGACTGCAATGGCAACGGCATACCGGACAGTTGTGACATCACGGACTGCCATCTGCTCCCGCCTGACGAGCGGTGGTGGTGCCAGGACTGCCAGCCTGATGGAATCCCGGATGGCTGTCAGCTCGCGGGGGGAGGCAGCGGCCCGGGCCTGCTCTATGCTCCGACCGAGGACGACAACCCGGCTTTCCGTGCCGCTGTGTCTGCGATGATCGGCGTCCCGGTGGACTACTTTGATGCGCGAAGCGGTACCCCGACGCTGACCCAGATGCAGGGCTATGCCGCGGTGATGACTTGGGTCGACTACGCCTATGCTGACGACGTGACCTTCGGCAATAACCTAGCCGACTACGTGGACGGCGGCGGCATAGTGATCCTCGGCCAGTGGTGTGCACTCCCGGCAGGTGAAGGTTTTCTCGGCCGGATTATGTGGGATGCGGGTTACAACCCCGCCACCGCCACCTCTTGGGGTGCTTCTTCGTACGCCGGCGACGGCGTCGCGTGCGTGCATGGGGGCGTTACTTCCTACGCCAGCGACTATCGCGACAACATCTCGCTGATGCCCGGCGCGATCTCGGATGGGACGTGGCTTGACGGCATTCCGGCCATCGCATACTGGCCCGACTACAGCCCCAGGGTGTTTTACAGCCCCGGCAACACCGGCGGCAGCTACAGCTCCGGGGACTGGGCGCTGCTGACTGCGAACATGATTACTTGCGTTCTGGGTCATCAGCCTCATGACTGCAACGGCAACCTGATTCCGGACGAGTGCGATATCGCTCAGTGCGACGGCTCGCGGTGGTGCCGGGACTGCGACCACGACGGGTACCCGGATGGGTGCGAATGCGTATCTATGGGCGACCTCGATAACAGCGGTGCGGTCGACGGCCTGGACATCCAGGTTTTCATAGACTGCGCGCTCGGCAGCGGCGACAACTGTGTCTGCGGTGACTTCGACTGCAACGGCAGGGTAGGACCAGGCGACCTGTCCGAGTTTGTCGGCGCGTTGCTGGCGCCGTGATGATGATCATCGGCACGTACTTCCCGTTCGAGGTCCATACCCGCCGGATCGAAAGGAAGCCTGACATGAAGACAGGGAAGAAATTACTACTGTCTTGCGTCGTGCTAGCTTGTACCTGCGCGTTGGCGGCCAGTCTGGTGGCGCAAGGACCGGTGCCAGGCAGGGCACAGATTTCGAGCCCGCGCCAAGCCCGGGAGGCGACCGCTGCGGGAAACGGGCAGGCCGATTGGAGGTCATCCAATGCCGCCAGCGGTACCAAGCCGGCACAATCGGTGAGCAATGTGAGTGCCCGACCCGTCGAATCCGTTGAATCCTCGCCGGCGGGCGTCCTCACCGTTGCGCCGCAACTCTCGAAAAACAGCGCGGGAACGGCGGTAATGCCGCCGGAGGGAAAGACCAAAGCGCCATCGGGGCGTTCGAAGGTCTATCAGGCAGAGAATCCATCGGCAGCTCAGCCCGCGCCGGCATTAGCACCGCCCAAGAAAAGCGTCGCGGTCCAGCCGACCAACGCGGGCAACGACAAGCCTGTGGATTCCATCGG
>DATKKX010000138.1:0-8063 GCA_035542775.1 Phycisphaerae bacterium
GTTGCGGATCGCTTGCAGGTTCGGCCACAGCCCAAAGGCCCCTCGGAAACCAGCCCGCGCCGCGGCTAGGCAGACCTGAGCCAAAGCCATACGGTGGTCCACATCTGGAAGAACCTGACTGTGTGCCAGCACGTAGCCGCACCAGTCGAATCCGTCAGCAGCCGATTCCGTAGGCTCGGGCAGGCCAAGGGTTACTGCGAACCTCCGCCAAGCCGCCTGCCGTTCGCGCTGGGCCAGCTCCACAGCCTCGACGGCGGCAAGAAATCGGAGATACCACGTTTCTTGTTCGGGGATCTCATTTGGCAGACGCTCGTGAGCCAGCACCGTTAGGACCGCCACGGCTGATCCCCAGACGCCTTCGGCGCGGGCCGCTTGGTTTGCCGTCGCCAGGGGCTCAACGGTTTTGCAGAAGTCCCCGAAGAACACCGCGTTCGCCCTCGACCGCCGCCGGCCTGCCTCAGTCCGCGGGCCGGTTGCGTGCTCCCAGGGGTGGGAGCGCAGAGCTGCCAGCCGAAGGCGCTCCCGCCCAGTCGGCGTCAGTCCACGCCGCATCTGCCAGTTGCGCCGGTTCGCTTCGATCTGCTTTTTCGATGCCATGATCGTACCCAGTTCGTTTCAGGGGCATCCGTTGGGGGATGTCGGATCCTGTCAAAAACCGCGTTTCAAGGCAGTTATGGGCGATTACCCGGGGCGGCGCCGTCATCGGCCCGTCGCGCCTCCGTACTTCCTGGGGCCGTTGGCCTTGAGGAGCACGATCAGGAGCGCGTCGCTGTACTTCCGAACGACGTGGGTGAGATTACCGTCCTTGTCGTAATGGGGCTCCTGGACGCCTTGGACTGCTCTCCGGCGGGCCTCTGACACCAGGGCATTGAGAGCTTCCCGACGTAGATCCTGGAATGCCTTGCGATACCAGTCGTCGGCCTTCAGCCAGTTGTCATGGGTCCGCCGACCGATGCCTGTGCTGCGAGCCGTGTCCCGGATATTGCCCGTCTCGGCGTACCCCTTGAGGAACTGTTCCTTTTTTACGTGTACGGAGTGTGCCATTTCATCTCTTTGGGCACGCTGTGCAGTTCCGGCCGACTCCATCCTGGGGGATGAGTTTTCGCCCGCCATCGCTCAGCCTCCTCGCGGGCCAGCCGCCTTTACCATCGCCAGGATAGCTGCGCGGATCGCTTCCGGGAGTTCCGGCCACAGGTTCACGATCGCTGCCAAGTCGGCATCATCCGTCGCTGTTTTTGGAAATCGAGTACAACGCCCAGTACAACACCCCCTGTACGCGGCCTCGGAACCTGCGTTTTTGGTAGCGCCAGCTTCGTTTTCCTGAGCAGAGCGCTTGCATGGCATGCAAGAGGTCGAGGGTTCGACTCCCTTCGGCTCCATCCGGAAATGAAACCAGCGACCCCTCGACGCATGTCGTCGAGGGGTCGCTGCTATTTCACACCATTTCTTCAGTTTCACGGCGGGAAAGCCCGCCGTACCGAACCGCTATTGAGCCAGTAACTCGGTTACAAACGCCGTGATATCCTGCTGCAGTGTGCCGCCGAAATTGGCGCAGGCTCCGTTTTCTCCCGCAAGCGGCGTACCGCCCAGCTTCACCCGCACGAAGCCGCCGATATCCAGGCCGTTCACCACGCCATCCTGATTCATGTCCCCCAGCAACTGGCAGTTCGCGACGGCAATGGTGGCCTGTTGGAGGTACCCGGAAGCAGGATACCAGGGCGTCTCGTCCAGCCCGTAGTAGTTGCGGGCCTTGACGCGGAATCGGTACGTCGTGCCTGCTGACAGGCCGGCCGCCGTAACGGTCTGAGACGACGACAGCGAAGTCCAGGTGTTCACCCCACCGCCACCGACCAGCGTGCCGTCGAGAGCGGTCACCTCGAAGTAGAGGCCTGATAGATTCTGACTCAAGCGAGTGAAGGTCCCCGGTGCCGTCACCTGGATGGATGTCGCCGTGACCGTGCCAAACGTCAGGGCCGTCGGCGTTTCAATGAACGTCGCTACGACTCCGGAAGCGGAATCGGCCGTCTCGTTCAGGAACGTGTCCCGTGCCTTGACTTTGTAGGAGTAGCTGCGGTTGACCTGCAAGCCGGTATCGGTAAATGTCTGCGAGGTCTGCCAGCCGCTGGAGTGAACGCCGACCCCGGAGCCCGTGAAGTAGTATTGGATTCCGCCAAAGGGGTCCGTCGCCTGAGTGGCCGTCATGCTGATGGAACTCGTGCCGACGGCCCGAGGAGCGCCGCTGGGACTGGCATTGAAGGTCATCGGATTCGGCGTCGGTGGCGTGACGTCAGGATCAGGACCGCTCACGTGCAACGTGAAGGGGCCGTTGGCGCCGTTGTTGCCGGACACACGGATATAGTACGTGGTCGTGCCGCTCACCGGCACACTCAGGTACGACTGCTGAGAACCGGCGCCGCACTGCGTGCTATTGTCGTTGCAGCCGCTGGCCACCTGATTGCTGCTGGTCCCCGGGCAGCCGGTATGGATGGAGAGTACCGTGTTGAAGCCCGAGGAACATGTATCCACGGTCAGTGTGCCGGCGATACCCGTGGTGTATTTGAACCATACATCCTTGGTCGAGCCCGAGCTGCCGCAAGAAGCGGAGCCGTCGACCGTGGCTGTGGCGGTCGAGCCCGTGTAGGTGCCGCTCGTCACCAGCGTGCCGTTGAGGCACATGTCATTTGCCGGCGCCACCACCATGTTGTGTGCCGCGAAGCCGTTGGTGATAGCCGTGGCGTGCTGGCCGGTCGGTCCTCCGTCCAGCGTGATCCAGTCGGTATATATCGACTGGCTAATCGTGCTGCTGCCGGCATGCATTGGAATGCTGTTGATCATCAGGCTGGACAGGACGTCCCGGTAGGTGCTCGGGAACGCTGCCTGCAGTTGGTTCCGCGTGCTCCACACACAGCCGGACAGCAGCGGAGCACAACTGTGGGCCTCGCCGCTGCACGGATACTGCATGGTGTTGTCCGCGGTGCGAAGTCCGCTGCTGCAAGTACCGAAGAAGCCGTACCCGATGACGGGATCGTCGGCAATGCAAACCGCCACGCTGTCGCCCACGCCTTCGCCATACTGATCCTGGCCGGTGCCCGCCGCCTGGCACATGTTGTGCCCGTACTCGTGATGCACCACGCTCGAGTAGGCCGTATTGGGATAGCTCATGCTGGCGGCGCAGAAGTTCAGCGAGTTCCCGCTGAACCAGGCGTTGCCCGGGCAATAGCCGTCCGTGCGATTCACATAGATTGGGAAATTGGTCTGGGTCGGGATCGCCGGATAGCTTGGATCGTAAGTCAGAACCCAGTCGCGAATCACGTTCGCCTGAACATAAGCGTTGGTCTGGGAGCGGACGTACTCGTCTGAGTTCGACTGGTTGTGCACGAAGTTCGCCGGACCCGGCGGTGTCACCGTCTGCGTCAGCGTCTCCTCGGAGCCCGAATAGTTGTGCACGGTGAAGTATTGCCCGGCCACGTATGACGTCACCGTCACTTGCGAGGTACCGCCATTGGGAATCGTGAAGTTGCCGCTGGAGTCGGCGTACGCCGTTGTACTGCCGATCGACACTTTAGCGTACTTCATCTGCGAGTCCGCTTCAGGGTTGCACACGTCCGACTTCGAAGGAGTTGTGGCCATGCCGTGGACGCTGCCGGTCACGTCGGTCGTGATGATCTGGTTCTCCTTGTACAGCACCTCGCCCGTCGCCGCGTCCACCACGTACAGCCACTTCTGTGGAATCGACGAGCCCGAACCCTCGTTGCTTGCTTCAAATGTCACTGCATGGACCGGGGCCTCCAACTTGTCATCCACACCCGCCCAGATCACCGGCTCCACCGCCGTGAAGCTGGTCATCTCCGGAGCCACCGTCGCCGGATCAACCGCCGACCGCAGCGTGGTGTCAGGGTGAAACTGCCCCAGCCGCTTCAGGCTCGAGCCCGCCCACACCAGCGGATAGCCCGCTTCGTTCTTCACCAATGTGCGAACGCCCGACCGGAACACCGGAATCCCGTCGCGGTACTGGGTGTGATAGATCAAGGTGAACCTGTAGGTCCCTGTCTCGGGCTCGTACATCAGCGGCAGCGTGTTGCCGCTCGGCAGGATCGGCGTGGTCGGCAGCAGGTCGGCCGCCTCCGCTCCGAACAGATCGGCGTTGGCGCTCAGGAAGCGCTGCGCAGAATCATTGGGTGTCTCGCCCATCTCGAAGGTCCGCCCGTACAGACGGGTGAGCTGCGAGCCTTCGCGATAAAACAAGGTCCCCGGATAGGCCACCTGCACTCGATCCATGGCCGCCACTTCCGCGGGGCTGATCACGGCCACGTCGATCCCCGCAGGAGCACCCGGCGTTGTCGTCGGCATGCCTCCCTGCATCTCCTGCCCGGTCGCGGGCATCGCCACCAACCCGCACAACGCCAATGTGATCACCAGAACGCACAATCTCATGAGCGCAACTCCTTACCATGGACAAGGATGAACAAGACCCCACCCACACCCTGAGTTCGGCGCCGGCTAATACGGCATCTCCGTTGCCGGGGCGAACCCTTTCCTCCGGCCCGCACCACACCCTCTACGCTGCAAATCGGCTCGGATGTTCCAGCAGTGGTGCCCCACCTCTATTGTAACGGAATCTCCGCTCCGATCCACTTTTGCTGTACCCAATTCGACACGTAATCGGGCCGACCGCGGCCATTGCCGGCGAGACGACCTGGGGATCCTCGGCCGTGGCTCGTGTCACGCCTGGAATAGCCGAGCCGGCATCGCCGCCACCGCTGCCACCTCGTCATCGGGCCGGAAGCCCTCCCAAGTCAACCCGCGAAGGCCCCGGCTGGCCTGCGAGACGGCCCGTGCTGTTCCCGCCCTGCTTCTGGCACAGCTCGAAAGCCATTGAGGCGAGGCTCCGCAGGCATTCTGCCAACTGAGCAATCCTGATCATACCGCAAGACCGTACCATCGCCGGGACGACCGCACGCTCATCGGCATGATTTCCGGACCGAACAGCCCTCCGACACCGCTATCTCGCACTACCGGGTTTTTGCCCGGGGGCGCCAACCCGACCAGATCTGTATCCTACGATTGTAGGTCGCTACCTGATTGTCGGCAGAACAACGAACAAGACGGCCTCTGGGACGGGCCTCGGTTTGCCAGCGGGGACCTACTTCAGGAAGCAGAACCCGCGACCGAGGAGGTCGGTCAATGCTTAGAAAGTCGGTCCACTTTCTCCTCGTGGAAGACGACGACGACCACGCGGAGCTCATCGCCACGGGGCTCCTGGCCGAAAACGGCATCCCTAAGACAGTCCACCGGGTGCGTGACGGGGAGGCGGCGCTTGCCTACCTGAGACGGGGGGCCGGGAACGCGGACCATCCCCGCCCGAACGTTGTGCTGCTCGATTTGAAACTGCCCAGGATGGGCGGCCACGAGGTCCTGGCGGCCATAAAATCAGATGCATCGCTTCGCAATATCCCGGTCCTGGTGCTCACTACGTCACAGACCGGCGAAGACAAAACCAGGGCCTACGCCTGCCATGTCAACAGCTACCTCGCCAAGCCTTTGGACTACGGCGAATTTCGCCAGATGATCAGAGACCTCTGCCGGTATTGGTGCATGTGGAATCAGCTCTCGGATTGAGGACGGTTCCAGCTTCCGGCGGGAACGTCGCGGGCGGCCGGGCGGAGTGGAGGCCGATGAGCCAGCCATCCATCACTGTAAACGATCTGCACCTGCGCCTCGACGGCCTCTCGCCGGAGCAGCCGGCCTCAGCGATCTGTGTTTCCCCATCGTGCATGAAAGCTGCACGCCGCAGGCCGTGGAACGCCTGCTCATCGCCCAGGCTCTGGAACATTGCTGGAGCAACGTCTCTGAAGCGACGAGGGTTTGGGAATCCGACCGGGGAGTCTTGCGACACCGCATGCGCAAGCTCTCGCTCTCTCTCCGGCCGCGGGAGCTGTGAGCCCGCCATCATTTGGGACCCGTCCAGCCATCCGGCACCCGCAAATGGGGATTGTTTACCGCTCCCGCCGGCCTTCTTTCCCATTGAACGGGAAGGATTTTGCGGTGGAAGCCGGCCATGTCCATCGCTATATTCACCGCGGGCTGGTGAAGATCGACTCGCTATGTCCGCGTATTGAGGGCAATTGGTCTGTCATCCGCACACCAGGGGCATCCTGCTGGCGGGCGACTCATCATCCGATTGCGTGGGCCATTTGACATGCTGGCGCGGTCAAAGCTCATCGGAGTTGTCGTGTTCATCGGGTTGCCGGTGCTCACGGCGGTGTTGTGGCTTACCAGCGGGCGGGAAGTCCTGACCAAATCGAACAGAATAGTCGCCGTGACCGTGTCGGACGAGATGTTCGGCGGAACGAATGTCGAGCAGCGGCTCGCACGCGGTCCGATCTTCGGATACTACGTCGGCCTCGACTTGGTCGGGGCCGTGACCGCCGCCGTCATTGTGTGCGGACTAGTCTGGGCCTGGGCGGCGCGAAGGAAGCGGCGCCGCTCACCCAAAGCGGAGGAAGGCGCATGGCAGGCAAACGAATTGGATTTGTGACCGTAGCGACGGTGGTGCTGCTGATGACGGCCCGCTCGTTTGGTGGGCAGAATCCCCCCGTCACCCTGGATGTCAAAGCCTCCGGCGAAAAGACCTTCTATGTCGATGGCCGGGCCGGCAACAATCAGGTCTCCGTATTCAGCCAGTCTACGCTGGAGGACTTCACCGTCGTCTGCAACAAGGTCAGCGGCAAGTGCCAGATCGATCCCAAGAACGTCGCGTCTTTCAAGGGACGCTTCTCCATCCGCGTTGAGGACCTCCGCTCCGGAATCGACCTGCGCGATACGCACCTTCGCAGCCCCGAGTGGTTCGACGCGACCAAGTATCCCGAGGTGGTCATCGAGATCGGCAAAGTCGAGGACGTAAAGAAGACAGAGCCCAACACGGTTACCATGAAGCTGCTCGGCACCTGCTTCATGCACGGGAAGACGGGCAACGTCAGTATCCCGGCCACCATGACCTACCTCGATGAGACCCCCGTAACGATGAAACGCGTCAAGGGCGACCTGCTCCGGATCCGCGCCGAATTCGAGGTGAAGCTGTCAGACTACGCCATCACCGGTCCGCCTGCCTCGGAGACGATCGGCCTGAAGGTGTCGGACACGCAGGCGGTCAAGGTCACGGTCTTCGGCTCGACCGAACCACCGCCCGAGCAGTTCAAGCCTGATGTCGGGCCTACCAGCACGGCGCCCGCCGGGCCCCGGCCGCTACCACCACCTCCTCCACCGCCTCCGCCCGAGCCCGCGCCGGGCACGCCGGGCAAACCCAAACCGCCGCCGCGTCATCCGGAAATAGAGGGATCCTCGAACCAGCCGGCTGAGCCTCAGCCGCCAAAACAATAGCAAGGCTCCTGGCGCACGCGCCTGAGCACCAATGAGCTCCATCGGCGTGTATAGATCCGGTGCCGTGTTCGGGACGCCGGGACAAGGTATGCGAGCACATCGTCTGACAACCTCGGCTGTCGCATGGGTTTTGGCCTGGGCCGCGATGGCAGGCTGCGCGCCGGCCGACAAGCCCCCCGTGGCCCAGTTCCCGCCCGCCCCGACCTATCCGGCAGACCATCAGTACACGCTCGATGAGCTGGTTGAACTGTCGCTCTTTCGCAATGCCAGCATGGATGTGAGCCGCTACGAGGCCGAGGCCGCCCAGGGGCTGGTGGACCAGGTCAAGGCCCTGTGGTTACCCGCGGTGCGATACGACTTCGCCGCGACCGCCTACAGCAATGACCTCAGCTACCGTGCCCGGGCCTTTCACATTGCCACCATTAACGTGCCCCTCACCGGCAAGTACAACATCACCAACAACGTGAACCTCACGGAGATCGCCTTCACCGGTGGGAAACGCACCAGCGGCCTGAAGCAGGCCAAGATGTACGCCGCCCTGAAGAAGATTGACGTGGAGCGGCAGCGCGATGCCGTGGCTTTCGACGTGGCCACGTACTACCAGCTTGTCTGTCTGACCAACGACATCGATGCCGTGCTTGATGACACGCTGCGGCGAATCCGTGTCTTTCGGCAGGTCGCCC
>DATKKX010000139.1:0-3849 GCA_035542775.1 Phycisphaerae bacterium
GGGCAATGCCGAAACCGCTTTTTCGGCTGCTTCGTGACCTTCGTGTCGTTCGTGGTGAGTTTCTGATGAGAACGGGAGATTATGCCGCCGACTTGCGCCGTCCGCTCCACGATCTCCGTCCATGCCTTCGTTTCGCGTGGGCCTTGCCCTTGTCTCCGGAATCATTCTTGGTCCTGGCGGCACCACCGGATGACGATCCCTGCTTCTTCAGCTTGATGGCGATCTCGGTCACCGGCTCTTTGGACGGATCGGTGTCCGTCTTGATGGCGATAGTGACCGCCGTTCTGTCAGGCTCGGGAAGCTGCTTCAGAATCTCCGCCGCCTGTTTGACGAACTCCATGGCCTCGTCGCGGTCCGTCGAACGCAACATGAAGGAGAGTGAATCGCCGCTCGTCATCCACGAAACCACGCGCCCCGCAGTCGACGTGCCCGACGCCCCCCTGAGCCGCCGGGCGAGGGCGATCAGAGACTCCCCGCATTCCCCGAACGGCTGATCCGCCCTGCCCCGCCGACTTGTGCCCACCTCCATCTCCAGGCCCAGGCCGTTTCGCTCCACCACCATCCGGACGGTCTCGCCACTCTTCATCTTGCGAACCGCCGTCATCAGATCCCGGCCGATCCCGATTGGCGACCCACCGATCTTGATGACGTGCTCATCGTCCGCAAGGTCACCCCCCTCCTGCGTGCGCATCAGGCTCAGCCGCACCTGCGCCCCGCTGCGATTCCACGCCACCCGACCAAGACATTCCCCGCGATCGTTGTCCTGAACGTCCAGCGTGAATCCGCGCGGGTCCGCCGTGAACACGGGCCGTTGCGGGTTTGCGTCGATCTCATCAATGCAATCGGCCGCCAGTCGGGCAATCCGCATGGCTCCTTCAGGATTGATCAGATTGCTGTCGTCGGTGGGTTTGTGATACTGCCGGTGCAGGCCGGTGAAAAAGAACATGACCGGAATGCTCTTGGAGCAGAAGCCGTCATGATCCGAAGGCCCCAGCCCGCCCCCGCCGTCCCGGAGGTTCAGGCCGTAAGTCCCGGCAAGGCGCTGCACCATGTCCTCGAATCCGCCAGTCCGCATCCCGCCGATCTCCAGACGATCATTCTTGAGACGCCCCACCATGTCGAAGTTCAACATGACGATGCATCGGGCCAGATCGACCGTCGGATGGTCGACGAAATACCGCGAACCCAACAGCCCCATTTCCTCGGCGCTGAATGCGATCAGCAGGATGGAGCGGTTCGGAGCCGGGCCTCGAGTGAAAGCCCCGGCCATGCCCAGCAGCATCGCCGTGCCGGAAGCGTTGTCGTCCGCACCGTTGAAGATATCCTTCTTGGGATCGAAATCGGGCTCCCCTTTCTTGATGACCCCGACATGATCGTAATGCGCCCCCAGCACGATGAACTCGTCGGCATTCGCCCCCGTTCCGGGAATCAGGCCGACCACGTTTCGAGCCGGCGTCTCAACCGGCTCAATCGCCACCACGCCCCTCGTCGAAACGCCCCCGAGCGGCTTTGAGTTCGGTCCGTGGCCTTCCTCGATCTGATGCTCCAGGGCTGCCAGATCAGGCATGGCCGCGGCTTCGAGCATCTTCTCCGCCGCCGCGCGGGTGACGTGCAGCATGGGAATGCCGTAATCCTCCCGGCCAAAAATGTACGCCCCGGGGTACGGCTCCTTGAACTCATAGAGCTTGTCCTCCGGCTGGTCGCTCGGCGCCGTGCTGTCGGTGGGCCCGCCGGGATGGCTGAGGGAATTCACCACCAGAACGGCGGCGGCCCTCCGGGCAATGGCATTCGAGGTCTTCGCCCGCAATGACGCGTCTTTGTCCATGTCAAACTCGGCGAATCGCGGCGCGCCGCGCAGGACCAGCACGACCTTGTCGGTGACATCGAGCCCATCGTAGTCGTTATAACCGACGCCCTCGTTGACGATGCCGAAACCGGCGAACACCACGTCGCCGGCAAAGGCCCCCGCCTTGGAGAACGGGAACGGCATGAAGTCGATGTGCAGATTCAGCGTGGAGTCCTTTGGGGCACCCGGTGCGCCGATGACCAGGGAGGTGGCATCGCCGATGCGATGCTCCGTCTCCAGCTTGAAGTTCTGGAAATAGGTTCCGTCGTTCCCGGCCGGTTTAAGCCCGTCCTGCTCGAAGACGGAAGCGATGTAATCCCCCGCCTTGGCGTTGCCTTCCTGGCCTGTACCGCGGCCTTCCAGCTCATCGCTCGCCAGATACGTGACGTGGCTCAGATACTCTGGGGCGGAAAAGAGTGCACCGTCGTCGGTGCGCTTGCCGCCGCGATCATCCGCTCCTGCTGCGGGCATGAGGCCGACGGTGAAAACCAGGATGACCGCGGCGATCCCAGACCTACGATACCCTCTCACGTCTCTACTCCGGCTGTACGGGTTGGATGGCAGGCGGGAAGCGAAAGGTGTCCCCAACTTACCCGGTCGCTGCGGTCCCGGCAGGCTCGTTTGCCGTCTCCCATTCTAGCAAAACGGAGAAGCCGGCTCAAACACACGCCAGTGGGGGGCGAGGCTCCTGCCGAGCCGCTTCCGCCAGCCCCTCTTCGTGCTCTTCGCGTTCTTCGTGGTGAACAATCCCACCTACCCGCCGGCCGCCGCCTCGGCACGAGCCTGGTCGGCCGCCTGAAGCAGCGCCTCTCGGTCGGGCGCCTGCTGCACCTCCAAAGCATAGGTGCCCAGGTCGTGGTCGTCGTGGACGGTGAAGGGGACGAAGCATTCCGTGAAGATGTCGATGCCCGGCGTTTCGTACCACGGCGTCTTCACGTTGGCGTTGGTGCGGATGGTCTTGTAACCCGGCTTGCGAAGGATCAGGTCATAGTCGCCGTACCATGTGAACGGAACCCTGACCGGCGATTGGCCGACTTCCTGGTCGTTCAGAAACACCGTGGCCCCCTCCGGCTCGGTGTTGATGGAAACCGTCCGCTCGATGCAGCCCGGGATTGCGGCCCAGGATAGGAGCAACGCCAGACAGACCCCGATGCACACGACGGCGGGTCGGCGCGCCGCCTCCGCGCCGCGCCGGGGATCAAAGGTGCATTTGTCGTGCCGGGGCATCATCGCGTGCTCCATGGTCTGGGGCGCCATCATACTGATACCCCTACGTCCGGTCCAGCCAGGCTTGGAGGATTTTCTGGGCGGCGATCATGTCGGTCAGACCTTTGCGTTTCTTTGGCGAAACAGCGGCTTCCTGCAGAACCTCCTGGGCGGCGTGCGATGTGAGCCGTTCATCCTGCAAATGCACCGGCTTGTTCGACAGCCGCTCCAGTTCCGCTGCGAACCGCCGGGTCAACGTGGTCTGCTCGCTGTCACTGGCGCCTTCATCCGACATGTTCAGCGGCAGGCCGACCACGAAGCCCTCCGCGCACTCACGCTCCCCGAGGTCGGCGACGTTTCGGGCGTCGCGCGTAACGTCATTTCGCCCCGCGACGACCGTCAGCGGCATGGCGATTCTCGTTTGCGTGTCGGCGACCGCGACGCCGATCCGTTTGCCGCCGTAGTCGATTCCCAGGATCTTTGACATGACGATTCTTCATGAATAGCGGCCGCTGTACTCGCGATCCAATTGTGCCACGAGGTCCTTGATCTGCTGAATTTGATTCCGATGGCAGATAAGCGTGGCGTCCGGACTGTGCACCACCACCAGGTTCTCCACGCCGATCATCGCGATCAGGTGGTCGTCCTCGGCCACCAGGATGTTGTTCCGGCTGAACATCGTCGACAGGCGCTTCAGCGCCTTGACGTTGCCCATGGAATCCGGGCCCAGCACGGTCGCCAGGGCGGTCCAGCTTCCTAGGTCCAGCCACTCCACCGGCATTTCGATGACCAGCACC
>DATKKX010000140.1:0-11069 GCA_035542775.1 Phycisphaerae bacterium
TGACGCGGCAGCAGGTGCGAATGATCGTCGATCTGGCCCGACAAGCCCCCCAGGTAGACGTGGCTCTACTGCTCGATCCGGACCGGGGCCAGCTTCGCGACCCCGACTCCCCACCGGACGATCTGTCCCTGTTCGCCCGCACAGAAAGGACTTGGTTTACAATCGTCCGCGCCTTGAACGAAGCCGGCGTACCGGTCGAAACGCCGATTCTCCTGGGCCGATCAGGCTGCCCTCGCTTCGCCCGCTCGCCCACGTTGGCCCGGCTCGAACGCGACCTGTTCAGCGCCCCGCGGCCCGGCAAGACGCCGGAAGAGAAACCCGCTCCCACAGAAAGCGGCCGGCCCGCCGTGCGTTTCGTCCGCGCACCGGATCGCCGGGCTGAGGTCGACGCGGCAGTGACCGCCATCGTCGACCTCGTTCAGCATCCGCACGCTCCGCTGCGATATCGCGACGTATCCATCGTCGTCCGCGACCTGGAGCCGTACCACGAGATAATATCAGCCTCACTCCACGCTCACGGCATCCCGTTCTTCGTCGATCGCCGGCGCCCGACTCACCACCACGCCCTCATCCAATTCAGCCGGGCAGCCTTGTCGATGCAAGGCCGGGAACCCTTCAGTCAGGCGATCGCGGCAATGCTCAAGAGCGGCCTCAGCGGCCTGGATGACGAAGCGGCCGACGCTCTGGAAAACTATCTCCTCGCCTACGGTCTCAATTCACCGGAGTCCTGGGATGAGCCATGGACCTATCCCGTCGTTCCCGAAAAGAGCGGACACCGGCTTCAAAGACCAAAGGCCAAGGGCAAGAATACAGACAGCCAACAGAGCCCGGAGCGCCGGCAACCGACCGCCCCGATCCCGCTCGACTCGCTTCGCCAACGCCTCCGCGAGCAGATCGGCGAATGGTGGCCCACGGCCACAGCGAAGCAGGCCCACCCGGTCTGCCGTACCTGGGTGCGGCGATTGTATGGTCTTCTGGAGCGGTTCGGTGTAAGCAATCGTCTCGCCTCATGGTGCGACGACGCCACGGCCCGCGGCGAGCTGGACGAGGCCGAAGAGCACGAGCAGATCTGGTCGGACCTCATCAAGCTGATGGACGAAATGGTCGAGACGCTCGGCGATGAGCCCATGACCGGCCGGCAGTTTCGAGACGTGTTGGAATCGGGCCTATCCGAGTTCACCCTGGGCTTGGTGCCTGCGACACTCGATCAGGTGCTCGTAAGCTCCATCGAGCGCAGCCGCCATCCGCCGGTCCGTGCCGTCTTCCTCCTCGGCTTCAACGACGGGCTCTTCCCCGCCCGGCCGTCGGAAGACAGCATCCTCGGCGACGAAGAGCGATCGCGTCTCGAACGCGCCGGCATCGAGTTAGGCCGCAGCCGCGTCGGCCGCCTCCTGGACGAGCGGATGCTGGCCTACGTCGCTCTTACCCGGCCAAGCGAGTTCCTCTGGATCAGCTACTCGGAAAGCGACGAATCCGGCAAGGCTCTCCCCCCATCGCCGTTCTGGGCCTATGTGCAGTCTGCTCTACCCGCAGTGTCTCTTGAAGCGCCCGCCACAGACACCATTGAAGCCATCAGCTCTCCGCGCCACTTGGCTGCCTCGCTCGCGTCACATGTCCGGGCTTGGTGCGAGCTTCGGCCTGAGACCTCGGAGCGTGAGCAACAGGCGCAGTCCACTGGTCTCGCCCCCTGGCTCGCTCTCTACAATTGGGCTTTAGCAGCAACGCCAGTTGCCCCAGCAGTTCGAGCCGCTTTGAGGGCCCTGGCACCCTCGCAAAGGGCGGCGCTTACGCCCCGCGCCGCGGCGTCTCTCTGGCCGCCGCCCTGCCGCACCAGCGTAACGCGACTCGAGAGCTTCGCAGCCTGCCCCTTTCAGCACTTCGCCACCTACGGCCTGCGACTGGAGCCCCGGCCGGTCCACGAAATCGCCGCCCTCGACCTGGGCAGGCTGTATCACTTCATCCTGGAGCAATTTGTCAACGAGCTGATGGAGACCGGCTCGACCTTGAGCGAAATGCCGCCTGAGCGGATCGCCGAGAACCTGTCGCGTCTGTGCCGGACCGTCGTGCCGCAATTTGCCGAGGCGATCCGTCTCGAGCAGCGTGGGCAACGCAATGCCGTCCGGCGCGGCGAGCGCGAGCTGCCTCCAGCCGTCCGCGGCGAGCCGTCCGCCACCGGCAAGACCCCGCTTCGCCCCCTGGCCACCGAAAAAACCTTCGGCGATGCGCCCGACGACGATCTTCCCGCCCTGGAACTGCCCATCTCCGGCGGCCGGACCGTCCTCGTCCGCGGCGTCATCGATCGCGTGGACATGGTTCAGGCGGGCGACGCTTCCCTCGCCGTCGTCTTCGACTACAAGCGCTCGCTGAGACAGCGACTGCGGCTGGACGAGGTTTTCCACGGGCTGTCCCTCCAACTTCTCGCCTACCTGCTGGTCATCCGTGATCACGGCCAGCAGCTCGCCGACGCCGCCCTTACGCCCGGCGGCGCGTTTTATCTGCCGCTGCTGGCTTCTTTCAACAAGGTGGACCATCCCGACGAGGCCGATGAAGCCGGATTCGATCCCTACAAGGAGTTCAGGCCGCGCGGCGTCATTGACTTCGATTGGATCAACGCCCTCGACCCGACGCTGAGCTCGGGCCACAGCTCGACCTTCGCCGCTTTCCGTACGACCAAGGGCGAAATCGGCAACGTCGATTCGACCGACGCCGTAGGCTCCGGCGCGCTACCCCGCCTGCTCGATCACGTCCGCCGGAAGATGACCGACCTTGCCGAAGACTGGCTCTCCGGCAATATCTCGGTGACACCGTATCGACTCGGCAAAGAAACGCCCTGCCCCACCTGCCGCTATGCCGGTGTCTGCCGCATCGAATACGCCACCAGGGAATGCCGCGTCCTGCGAACGATGAAACGCACCGCCGTCCTCGAGGAACTGGCCCACTCGCCCGACCCCGATCAGAGTCCGAGCGGAAGCGAGGGGCACCCGCTGCCCGCGGTCCCCAAGGCCCCCCCCCGCTCTGCCGGGCACTTCCGCAAGGAGGACACCCATGGCTGAGCTGCGCTGGACAGCTTCGCAACTCGACGCCATCCGCGCCACCGGCGCCAGCGTCCTGGTCTCCGCCGGAGCCGGCAGCGGCAAAACCGCCGTTCTTGCTGAGCGCTGTGCCCACCTGGTCGCCGACGCCCAACCGCCCTGCCCGGTCGATCGTCTCCTGGTGGTAACCTTCACTGACGCCGCGGCCACGCAGATGCGGCAGCGAATCGCCGACGCCTTGCGGGCGAGACTGGCCGCGTCGCCGACCAACCGGCGGCTCCAGCAACAACTGGCCCTGCTGGACACAGCCTGGATCTCGACGATTCACTCATTCTGCCGCCGCGTGCTCAACCGGTACTTCGCCCAGGCCGACCTGGATCCGCTCGCCCCGGTCATGGACGCCAACGACGCCTCGCTGCTCCGCCAGGAGACGGCGCGGCGCACCTTCGACGAATTCGCCGAACGCCAGGACCTAGCCGGCGAGGCATTTCACGCGTTGCTCGCCCACTATGGCGGCCCCAGCGAGGATCGGCTCGTCAGCTCCGTGCTTGCGGTCGACGCCTTCCTGACCTCTGTGCCCGACCCGCAAGGATGGTCCGCAGCATGCCTGGAGCGATTCGCCGCAAGTGCGTCCGGCTCACTGCCCTCCTTCTGGCTCACGCAACTTGCTGAGACGCTCACCGCGGAAATGGCCCAGCAGCGCAGCGTCGTCGCCGGGCACCTTGCGGCGATGAAGCAGGCCCCCGGCGACTTGGCCAAACCGATCGAATGCCTGGAGGCGTACCACGGCGAGTTGCATGGTTGGAGGGCCGCGCTGGCCGGCTCCCCCGAGGCAGAAACCATCGATCGAATCTGCCGCGACTCCATCGCGACGTATGAATTCCCGAAACCGCCCAACCTCGTGAAAAAGACGTTGGATCTGCTCTCCGAAGAGCAGCGCATGGCAATCACGGCGGCAGTCAAGACGGTCCGCGACGTCCGCGACATGTTCGTCAAGCGCCTCCAGAAAACCTACGGCCGGTTCTCGACCACGGACTGGGCGAACGGCATCGCCCGCACGCGGGATCACGTCACGACCTTTCTGAAGCTGGTTTCGGAAGTCCACAAGTCGTACCAGGAGGCCAAGCGCGACCTTGGCGTCGTCGATTTCGCCGATCTGGAGCGGTTTACGCTCGACCTGCTGCGAAAAGGGACCGGCGGAGTAGCAGAGCAACTGCGCGACAAGTTCGTCCACGTCCTCGTGGACGAGTTCCAGGATGTCAATCAGGTCCAGGCCGAGATCCTTCGGCTGGTCAGCCGTGAGCCGCGAACGCCCGCTTCAGGCAATCTGTTCGCCGTCGGCGACGTCAAACAGTGCATCTACCGCTTCCGCCTGGCGGAGCCACGCCTCTTTCTCAACCGGCAGGGCTCGTTTGCACGCGGCGCGGGCGGAAAACTCGTCGATCTTGTTGACAACTTCCGCAGTTCCAACCTGGTCATCGACGCCATCAACGCGATTTTCCATCGCCTGATGTCCCCCGATCTCGGTGGGGTCGACTACGACGAGCACGCTGAGCTGGCTTACCCCAAGACGAAAATCAAGGAACAAGCAAGTCATCCGGTATGCGAGCTGCACCTTCTCGACGCTGTCTCCGCAACAGCCGGCGCCGACGAAGCGGAAGGCGGTGACGAAACCGACGATCGTGCAGCCCCTGGTGCATTCGACTGGGAACAGATCGAGCGTGAGGCCTACGTCGTCGCCGATCGCATCAAGGCCCTCGCCGCGGACGGCACCCCCTACCGTGACATCGTGGTGCTTCTGCGGACGTTCCAGGCTAACGCCGGCCTCTTTGTCCGCACCCTGTCCCGCCTCGGCGTACCGGTCTTCGCCGACGTATCGGGCGGTTTTTTCCAGGCGGTGGAGGTCCAGGACATCCTGTCGCTCCTCGCGGTGCTCGACAATCAACAGCAGGACATCCCCCTGGCGGCGGTGCTCCGCTCGCCTTTGTTCGGCGAAGCGCTCCCTGATTCGCAGCTCGCCGAAATCGCCGTCGCAGGCCGCAAGATCCAGCCGGCCGAACCCTTCCACGCCGCCGTTCGCAGCTATGCGCGAGGCGGCTCCGATGATACGCTGCGCAGCCGGCTCACGGCGATCCTGGACCGCCTGTCCCGCTGGCGCCAGCGGATCCGCCGGCGTCCCCTCGCTGACGTGCTCTGGGAGATCTACGAAGAGAGCGGATACCTGGCTTATGTCGCCGGCCAGCGCGAAGGTCAGCAGCGCCAGGCCAACCTGTTGCAGCTCCACGAATATGCCCGGGGCTTTGATGCGTTCAAGCGACAGGGGCTTTACCGCTTCCTGCGTTTCATCGACGGCCTCCGCGACTCGGGGCAGGACCTCGAAGCAGGCTCTCTCGTCTCGCCGACCGCGGACGTCGTCCGGGTAATGACCATCCACCGCAGCAAGGGGCTGGAATTCCCAGTAGTTATCGTGGCGGATCTGGGCAAGCGGTTCAACCTCCGGGACGCCCGGGGCTCGATCCTGTTCGACCGGCAATTGGGCGTGGCTTTCGAGGCGGTCGACCTCGATCGCCGCATCCGCTACCCGACCCTGCCGCACTACCTCGTCTCGCAGGCGGCCACGGCGGAGTCGTTGGCTGAGGAAATGCGCGTGCTGTACGTCGCTCTCACGCGTGCCCGCCGGCGATTGATTCTGGTCGGCACCGCCCCTCTCGATGGCCTTGAGGCTGACCGTGAACGATACGCCTGCCAGGTCGGTCCGTTGCCGCTGCTGGATCGCCAGACGGCCGGCAGCATGTTGACTTGGCTGCGCAAAGCGATCTGCTGCCAGCCTGCCGGCATCGTCGCGCTGCCCGGCGACACGGCTACAAAAGAATGTCTGCTCGTTGTCCAAACGCATGATGCCGAGCGAATGAAATCGTGGACGCTCGACCCGGCGCAGCGCACCGGGGTTCTCGAATGCCTGCAGCGCTGTGCCCGTGCCGATCCGCTCCCGGCGCCCGCCGCTGACGCCCTGCGGGGCGAAGCCGTGGAGAAGATCACGCGGCGTCTGACGACGCCGTATCCGGCTGCCGCCCTCACTCGCGTACCCGCGGTCGTGGCCGCCAGTGTCTTGAAACGCCGATGGGACACGCGCCAGGATGAAGAAGAACCGGCCGCCGCGTGGACCTCCGTGGGATCTCACCACTTCGGGTCCCCGTCGTACCACCGCATCCTCCGCCGGCCTGATTTCCTCGGCGAGGTCCGACCCGCTGACCCCACCGCCGTCGGGACCTGGACTCACCAATTCCTCCAACGCCTGGACCTCCGCCGTCCATGCGACGTGCGCGACGTGCAGGCCCAGGCCCAGGCCTTCGTGCAGACCGGGGTTCTCCTGCCGGCCCAGGCGGCAGACATCAACGTCGAGAACATCTCATGGTTCATGCAGACGGACTTGGGCCGGCGTCTGCGAGCGGAGAAGAGCAGGCTCTTGCGCGAATGGCCCTTCATCCTGGGAGTGGATCCGACACGATATGATGCATCCGCGAGGGCCCGGGTCCCGCAGGACTTCATGCTTGTGCGCGGCATCATCGACTGCCTCTTCGACGCAGGCGATGGCTGGGAAGTGCTCGACTACAAGACTGACGCCGTCTCCGGAGAGCAACTCGCCATCCGCGCTGCCGAGTACCGCGGCCAACTGCAAATCTATGCCGCCGCCGTCGAGGCGACTTGGCGGCGGACCGTCGCTCGCCGCTGGCTCGTTTTTCTTTCTGCCCGACAAACCGTCGAAGTGTGAGCCCCACCCGATGCAAAACCGGCAGGATCAGGTTTTGCCTGACCCTGCCGGCGTTCACTCGCAACCTTGGGTGGCACGGACAAACCCGGTTTGTCCGTGTTTCTGTTCGAGGCCAAACGCAGGGCGGCCCTGTCGGCCGCGCCCTTTGCGCTTACGCCTTGCCCTTGAGCTCCACTTTCGCTCCAGCGCCTTCCAGCTCCTTCTTGAGCTTCTCGGCGTCCTCTTTGGAGATATCCGTCTTCACCGTCTTGGGCGCGCCGTCGACAATGTCCTTGGCCTCCTTCAGGCCCAGTTGCGTCGCCGCCCGGACCACCTTGATGACGTTGATTTTGGTGGCGCCTGAGTCCGCCAGGATGACGTCGAACACGGTCGGGGCTTCCTCGGCCTCCTTGGCCTCCCCGCCTCCCCCGCCGCCCGCCATCATGACGCCGCCGCCCGCCGGCTCGATGCCGTAGGTCGCCTTCAGATAATCCGCCAATAACTGGGCATCCTTGACCGTCAGATTGACGATCTTGTCGCCGAGTTCCTTCACCGTCGCGCTGAATTCTTTCGCCGGTGCTTCTGCCATGAAACCAACTCCTCGTCCTATTGGGCCGCGATGGAACTCGCCCCACCGCGGCTCGGTTAACCCGTTCCGATAGCTGAAGTCCCGATGACCTCATTTAACCCTGCCGCCCGTGGGCGACTTGTCGGGGCAGTCGGAGCCTGGGATTCTTCTCCGTCTTCTATGTTTCGCCGATCACGCCACCTTGGTGATCTTCTCGCCCTTCTCCAGCTTGCCGATCATCGCCTTCAGGCAACCGGCGACCTTGCCGCCCATGTTCAGGCAGCCCGCGATCCGCCGGGCCGGCGAAACAGCCAGCATGACGATGTCGCCCTGCAGCTCTGCCTTGCTCCGGCGTTTGGAAATCTCCTCGATGGAGAGCACCTCCACTTCGCCTTCCACCAGGCCGCTTCGCAATTGAAACGCCGGATAGTCCTTGGACAACCGAAGCAGCTCTTTGGCCGTGTCCACCGGGCTCGGCCCGCCGCTGACAAAAGCGCACGGACCGGTCAGCAGCGAGCTGATCGGCGCCAGGGCCGTGCCGGCCAGCACGCGCTTGGCAGCCCGATTCTTGACCACGTGCACCTGGATGCCCTTCTTGCGAAGCTCACCCCGGAGCTTGTTGACCTCCGTACCCTTCAGCCCGTGAACGCCGACCACCATGACGCTGTCCAGCTCGGCGTATTCTTTCTTCAATTCCCGTTCGACAAGATCTTTAACCGCGCGACTCATGTTTCGTTCCGCCTATTGCTCGCCCGGGCCGCGTCCTGCGACGCCTCCGGGACTGGTCTCGATTGGTCATCCTGGCCGGTCTGCGCCGGCGTCCACATTCTCCCGTCGCTACTGCTGTGCCACTTCCAGCTCCACCGCCGGCGACATCGTGCCGCTGAGGCACACCCGCTTGATGTACGTCCCCTTACTGGTTGCCGGCTTGAGCCTGCGAATGTGGTTGATGAACGCCGAGATGTTCTCCCTCAGATCGTCTTCGCTGAAATCCGCGCGGCCGACGACCGCGTGGAGGTTCCCGCCCGCGTCGTTACGAAACTCGACCTTGCCGGCGCTGAACTCCTTGACCGCCGTGGCCACGTCGGCGGTGACGGTGCCGTTCTTGGGGCTGGGCATTTTGCCCTGCGGACCGAGCACGCGGCCCAGCTTGCCCACCTTGCCCATCGCCCGGGGATGCGAAATCGACACGTCGAAATCGGTCCAGCCGTCGCTGACCTTCTTGATCAGATCGTCGAGCCCTGCCTCGATCGCGCCGGCGGCCTTGGCCTTCTCCACGTCGTCGCCCTCGCAGAAGGCGATCACCCGCTTGGTCGAGCCGATGCCTTTGGGCAGGGACAGCGCCCCGCGAATCATCTGGTCGGCCTGCTTGGGATCGATGCCCAGGTGCATGACCAGATTCACCGTCTGCGTGAACTTCGTCCCGCCGACGACGGACTTGAGAATCTTGACCCCCTCCTCCAGGCTGTACCTCTTGTCCCGCTCCACCTTCTGCAGATTGGCCAGATGACGTTTGCTCTTGCCCCGCATCGCGCGGCCCCGGCCTCGGCGGCGTTCCACGCCTTCTTCGGCCTTGGCCGCCTTCTTCGCCTTCTTCGGCTTCGTGCCGGCCTGCTGCGCCGCCTCCGCCCCGGCTGCGCCCTCGGGCACTGCTGGCGCCGCCTCCGGCGCCTTCTTGCCCTGGCGCTGTCCCTGCGCACCTTCTCCGGCGGCTTCCGCGCCGCGCTTCTCAGACTTCTCTTTTGCCATGGTGTTCCCTCATTAGCGACCTCTTGGTCTGCCACGATTGACGGCTCGTGGTCGAGCCGAGCTGTGCCGCATTTTCACGGGGTCCTTTGAACCCGTCCCCCGTTCCGTCTCCATCGCTACCGCGCCCAGCGATGCCGGTATCGACTCGCAATCAGCCCTCGATCTCTATTCCCATGTTCCGGGCGGTGCCGGCGACGATCCGCTTGGCGGCCTCCATGTCGCCGTGACAATTCAAATCGTTCATCTTGGTCTTGCAGATGGCCTCAAGTTGGGCCTGCGTGACCTTGCCGACCTTCTCCTTGTTCGGCGTACCCGAGCCCTTGGCGATCTGGGCCGCATCCTTGAGCAGCACCGCCGCCGGGGGACTCTTCACCACGAAATCAAACGTGTTGTCCTGGTAGACATTGACGACGGCCGTGACCGGCATGCCGTTCAAATGCCGTGTTCGCTCATTGAATTGCTGCACGAACTGTCCCGGGTTCACTCCGTACTGGCCGCACGCCGGCCCGATCGGAGGAGCAGGCGTCGCCTGACCACCCGGCCCCTGAACCTTGAATGTCGCCTTCGGAGTCTTCTTCTTCTTCGCCACGGATCTGCCTCAGCTTTCGTCGTTGCCGTCTCAGGTTGCCTCAACCTGCCAGTATTCCAACTCGATCGGCGTCGGGCGGCCGAAGATCGTAACGATCACCCGGACGTGCCCCTTGTCCGGGAACACTTCGTCGATTTCCCCTTCGAAATTCTCGAACGGGCCTTCTTTGACCTTGATCGCGTCACCCTTCTTCAGGCCAGCCATCCCCGCCAGCGTCGGCTGCTCGGCGGACTTCTCCACGATGGCCAGCATCTTCTCGACATCGTGCGGCTTCATCGGCGTGGGTTTGCCGTCCGAACCGATGAAGTCCCCGACGCTCATCGTCTCCTTGATCACGAACCAGACGTTCTCGGCGATGCTCCCGTCCTCCTCGGGGGCCATCTCCACGAACACGTAGCCTGGATAGAGCTTGCGGTCGTACACCCTGGCCACGCCGCTCCGCATCCGCTTTTCCCGTTGGGTCGGAACCAGAATCCGCCCCACCCGCTCCTCAAGGTGCTCGATCTTGACCTTGCGGGTCAACGCTTCGCAGACCTGCTCCTCGCGGTTGCTGGCCACGCGCAGCACGTACCATTGCATCGGCCGTCCGCTGCTCGGCGTCGTCGGTGCGGCGGGCAGGGCTTCCTTGACCTCGGCAGCCACCGCGACCGGAGGTTCCGGCGGCGCGGCCCCGGCGGGCTCGGTGTCGACCGGCTTCGCGCCCGTCGAACTGGTATCGTCACCGGCGGAACCGCCGGAGTCTCTGATCTCGTTGTCGGAAACGGACATCGAAGATACCTCGCCCGCCCTCGGCGACGCCGTACAGCCTTACTTCAACACGCCGATCGCGCGGAACACCCACGTAAAGCCAACATCCACGACCGTCAGGATCACGCCCAGGGAAATCACCACAAAAATGACCACCTTCGTCGACCCGATGATGTCCTTGCGCGTGGTCCAGTTGACTTTCTTCATCTCGCCTTCGGTCTGAATCAGGAAATCGCACACCTTTCGATTCAGAGCCAGCAGCCAGTATCCCAGCAGACCGAACACGATGATCAATCCCACCGGAATGGCCACCCGAACCAGCCTCATGGTGGGGGTCGTTTCCACTACCGACAGCTTCTCATATACGAAATAGGCGAACCAGCAGACCAGTGCCCCCATTCCCACGCCGGACCATACCCGCGTGTTGTGCCCCTGGCCGGGCTTGTAAATATCAAAGAAACCCCGCCGTGGCTGGACGATCGCCGGGGCGCCGTACTCCGGGGACGAACGATCCTTCCAGGACTCATCTCTCTCGTCTGGGCCTACATCCGACACACGATGCTCCTTCTCGGCGACGGCACTATTCGGCTTCGTCCCTTGACTTCCGTTGACTTGGTCATTCTCGCGCCTCGC
>DATKKX010000141.1:0-25478 GCA_035542775.1 Phycisphaerae bacterium
ATGCCGCAGTTGTGGAGCTGGTCGCCCTCGACGACGCAACCATCAAATATTCGACGATCCAGAATTGGTACCCAGGTGATGAGGCGGGCAAGGGCGGGATCTACAACTTCGTGACCAAGCGCGGCAAGTGCCTGGGCCGCAATGCGCACATTTCCTGGACGCAGGTTGAAACCGGCTCGGCAATTACCTGGAAGTACCCGAGTTGCATCCTGCTGGGCGACAACTCGGTGGGGGAGTTCTACTCCGTCGCGCTGACCAACCATTACCAGCAGGCTGACACCGGCACCAAGATGATCCACATCGGCAAGAACACGCACAGCAATGTCGTATCGAAGGGCATTTCCGCCGGGCACGGACAGAACACCTACCGCGGCATGATCAAGATCGGGCACGGGGCGCTGCACGCCCGCAACTACACCCAGTGCGACTCGCTGCTCATCGGTGATCAGTGCGGGGCGCATACGTTTCCGTATATCGAGGTGAAGAACAGCACCGCCCACATGGAGCACGAGGCCACGACGTCGAAGATCGGCGACGACCAGATGTTTTACTGCAATCAGCGCGGCATCTCGAAGGAAGATGCTGTCTCACTGATCGTCAACGGTTTCTGCAAGCAGGTCTTCCGCGAGCTGCCGATGGAGTTCGCCGTCGAGGCCCAGAAACTCCTGGCAGTGAGCCTGGAGGGCAGTGTGGGGTAGCCGTTGGAGGCATGAGAGAGTCGTTATGACAGAAGATGTGAATGCAACACCGCCGACACAGCCCTTGCTCGAGATCCGCGACCTTTACGCGTCGGTCGATGGGCACGAGATTCTCAAGGGCCTTGACCTGACGGTGAACGCGGGCGAGGTACATTCGATCATGGGGCCCAACGGCTCGGGCAAGAGCACGCTCGCGCAGGTCATTGCCGGACGTGACTCCTACCAAGTGACCAGCGGCACGATTACATATCAGGGCAAGGACTTGCTGGCGCTCAAACCGGAACAGCGGGCCTGCGAGGGACTGTTTCTGGCCTTTCAGTACCCCGTCGAGATCCCCGGCGTGACCACCAGCTACTTTCTGAAGTCCGCGCTGAATTCGATCCGCAAGTACCAGGGGCTCGACGAGTTCGACGCGGCGGACTTCCTTGCCCTGGTCAAGGAAAAGATGCGACTGCTCGGCATCGACGAGCAGTTGCTGCACCGGGCCATCAACGAGGGCTTTTCGGGCGGCGAGAAAAAGCGGAACGAGGTTTTCCAGATGGCGGTGCTGGAGCCTCGGCTGGCGTTGCTGGATGAAACGGATTCCGGGCTGGACATCGACGCTCTGCGGACGGTGGCGGACGGCGTCAATCGGCTGCGGAGCCCGGAGCGGGCGATCCTGGTCATCACGCACTATCAACGCCTGCTCAACTATGTCGTCCCTGATTACGTCCACGTGCTGGTCGACGGCCGCATTGTGAAGTCCGGCGGTCGTGAGCTGGCGCTGGAACTCGAAGACAAAGGCTATGGCTGGCTGGAAAGGGAGGCGGAATGCACGCTCGTTTCCCAGTAAATGCGGCGCCTTCGATGACTGCCTCGCCGGGCACCGACGGCTTTCTGGCCGCCTTCGAGGTTTTCGAGCGCCAGTGCGCGGCGAAAGGGCCGTCCTGGCTCACGCCGATCCGCAAGGCCGCCATCGCGCGTTTTGCGGCGATGGGCTTCCCGACCCTGCAGCATGAGGAGTGGCGCTTCACGAATGTCGCGCCGCTGGCAAAGACGCATTTCGTGCCGGCGCAGCCTCCTCGAGAACCGCTGTCACTCTTCGATGTTGCTGGCTATCTACCCAATGTATTCACGGGCTACCGGGTTGTCTTCGTGAACGGCCGCTTCGCGCCGGGCCTGTCGAGACTCCGGGGTCTGCCAGCCGGCTGTGTCGTGGGCAGTCTGGCGGAGATGGCCGAGAAGGACCCCGTCAGGCTTCGGTCTGTCCTGGCCCGCTATGCGAGCTCTCAGGACCAGCCATTCACGGCGTTGAACACGGCTTTCCTGCAGGACGGCGCGTACGTCCGGGTCCCGAAGCACGTCGTCGTCGGCAAGCCCATCCAGGTGCTGCACCTGACCGTGGCCGATGGACCGCCGGCCGTCACGCATCCGCGCAACCTGTTCCTCGTGGGACGGAGCAGCCAAGCAACGGTCATCGAAAGTTACGCGGCTCTTGGCGACTACCCTTACTTCACAAACGCCGTCACTGAGCTGGTGGTCGGTGACAGCGCCGTGGTAGACCACTACAAAGTGGAGATGGAATCGACTGCCGCAGCCCATATCGGCACGCTGCAGTTCCACCTGAAGCGCGACAGCAATCTGACGGCGCACTGCGTCTCGTTGGGCGGCGGATTGGTACGCCACGACATTAACGCTGTATTGGCGGGAGAGGGCTGCAACTGCACGCTCAACGGACTCTTTATGCTGAGCGGCGAGCAGCACGTGGACAACCACATGCGGATCGAGCACGCCCAACCTCACGGCTCGAGCCGCGAGAACTTCTACGGCATCCTGGACGGGCACGCGCACGGGGTGTTTACCGGTCGCATCGTGGTCCACAAGGGCGCCCAGAAGACTGATGCCAAACAGACCAACAAGAACCTCCTTCTTTCGGAAGAGGCCCAGATCGATACCAAGCCGCAGCTCGAAATCTTCGCCAACGACGTGAAGTGCACGCACGGGGCCACGATCGGACAGATTGACTATGACGCTCTGTTCTATTTGCAGGCGCGGGGAATCTCCGAGGCCGCCGGACGGAGCTTACTGGTGTACGCGTTCGCCCAGCAGAGTCTCGCCCAGATCAAGATCGAGCCGCTGCGCCGGCAGCTTCACGAAGCCGTCGTCGCGCGTTTGCCGCATGGGGAGGTATTCAGGGAGTTGGCATGAAGAGTGTGACTGCTCCATCCATTGTCGAGAGCTCGAACCGGCGCACGCCATCCTTCGATGTAGCGCGGGTGAGGCTCGATTTCCCAGCTCTGCAGCAGCGGGTTCACGGGCATCCCCTGATCTACCTGGACAACGCCGCCACGACGCAAAAGGCGCAGGCCGTCATCAACGCCTTGCGGCGTTTCTACGAGCGTGACAACTCCAACGTGCACCGCGGCATTCACACCCTGAGCCAGCGAGCGACGGAAGCTTACGAACAAGCCCGCAGTAAAGTGCAGCAGTTCATCAGTGCTCGCGACCCGGAGGAGGTTGTCTTCGTTCGCGGCACGACCGAGGCCATCAATCTGGTGGCCCAGACCTACGGGCGCTCGCACGTTCGCGCCGGCGACGAGATCCTCATTTCCGGGATGGAGCACCACTCCAACATCGTCCCGTGGCAGATTCTGTGCGAACAAGCCGGCGCGTGTCTTCGCGTCGCCCCCATCACCGACCGAGGCGAACTGATGATGGAGGAATACGAACGTCTGCTCGGACCGCGAACCAAATTGGTGGCTGTTGCTCACGTCTCCAACGTGCTTGGAACCATCAACCCTGTCGAGCAGGTCATCAGCCTTGCTCACCAGCGCAGCATTCCAGTTCTCGTTGATGGCGCACAGGCGGTCCCGCATACGCCCGTGGATGTCCGAGAGTTGGACTGCGACTTCTATGCCTTTTCCGGCCACAAGCTCTTCGGTCCAACCGGCATCGGAGTGCTCTACGGCAAGGCCGCGCTGCTGGATGAGATGCCGCCTTACCAGGGCGGCGGCGACATGATCAGCTCGGTGACGTTTGCCAAGACGACCTACAACCGTGTGCCGTACAAATTCGAAGCCGGCACTCCGCACGTTGCCGGGGCCATCGGTCTTGGAGCCGCGGTCGACTACGTAAGCAAGCTCGGCCTGAACGCCGTGGCCGCTTACGAGGGCGACCTCATGAGCTATGCCACCGACGCTCTGTCGACCATTCCGCAGGTTCGCCTCATTGGAACCGCACCACACAAAGCCGCGGTGTTGTCCTTCGTGATCGCGGGCGTCCACCCGCACGATGCCGGTACGATCCTCGACGATCTCGGCATCGCCATCCGCACCGGTCACCACTGCGCTCAGCCGCTGATGGATCGCTTCGGTGTGCCCGCGACCTGCCGGGCGTCGCTGGCATTCTACAATACCGAACAGGAGGTCGACGCGCTGATCGCGGGCATCGGCCGTGTAATCGAGGTGTTTCGGTGACTACGGAGTTGAACGAGCTTTACCGGGAACTGTTGCTGGACCACTATCGCCGGCCGCGCAACCACCGCCGGATCGAGCAGCCGGATCGCCAGGCGGAGGGCTACAACCCGTTGTGCGGGGACCACGTGACGGTTTTTCTCAAGCTGGACGGCGACGTGGTCAAGGAAGTCACGTTCGAGGGAAGCGGCTGCGCGATCTCGACCGCGTCGGCCTCGATCATGACCGAGACGCTGAAGGGCAGGACACTGAGCGAAGCCAAGGCGATCTTCAAGAAGTTTCACGGCCTGGTTACCGGCGAGTCGGGCGAAATCGAGCTGGGACCGGGCATGGGCAAGCTGGAGGTTTTCTCCGGCGTGTGCCAATACCCCGCTCGAGTCAAGTGTGCGACGCTGGCGTGGCATACG
The DNA here is from genome assembly GCA_035542775.1 of Phycisphaerae bacterium. Lineage (GTDB taxonomy): Bacteria > Planctomycetota > Phycisphaerae > UBA1845 > UTPLA1 > DATKKX01. Next base: position 4,558 of record DATKKX010000141.1, read on the forward strand.
CTTGCCGCCGCGTTGGAGAACGCGGATGCGGTGGTGTCCACGGAGTAACTGGCGGCACACGTATTCGGCGAGCAGCGTGGTAGCGTCGGCATCCTGTGGCCGACGTCGAATACTAGAACGGTTTCTGTTCTACATCGGCCGCGGGGGGCCGATGCTACGGCGGTCTACGCCCGCGTCTTTGGTGAAGTATGGATGCAATTGACACGGAAGCCTTGAAGCCCCAGGTCATCGCGGCGCTGCAGACGGTGCAAGATCCGGAGATCCCGCTCAACATCTACGACCTCGGCCTGATCTACGGCCTGGAGGTCGAGCCTTCCGGCCGGGTTCGCATCCGCATGACGCTGACCAACCCGGCCTGCCCGGTCGCCGACGCCATGCCCAAGCGGGTTGAAGCCGTGGTGAAGGCCGTTCCGGGCGTGACCGGTGCTGATGTGCAATTGGTGTGGGACCCGCCTTGGACGCGCGAGGCGATGTCCGAGGCCGCCAAGCTGCAGCTCGGGCTCGACGAAGAACTACCGCGCCGCACGGCCTTTGTGCCGGCCAGCGCCATTTGGAAAGAGAGGCCTCGGCCGCCAAAATGAGCGTCACCGTTTCAAGGAGATCCACGCGATGCCAGAATTCATCAAGGTCGCCAAGACCAGTGAAGTTCCGCCCGGCAAGTCGAAGGTCGTCGATCTCGGGGGGTTACGGATCGCCTTGTTCAACGTCGACGGCCGCTACTTCGCGATCGACGACGTTTGCACCCACGCCGGCGGATCGCTCTCCGAGGGCGGCCTGCACGGCGCTACTGTTGAATGCCCGTTGCACGGCGCCCGCTTCGACCTTGCCACGGGTCGAGTTCTGGATCCTCCCGCCGAAACCGACGTCGCCGCATACAGGGTCCATATCGAGGGCAAGGACATTATGCTGGAGGTGGGCCAGGCATCGGCCAGCGAATGAACGCATCCGCGTGCGCGTGGCAGATTTCGCATTCTGTCGACTGAGCGGGAGGAATTCTCGGGCACCTTTCTTCACCTCCCCGCCGGGACGGTCAGCAACGGCTCCGCCTGGCCTTTTGTAGTCGCCTGCAATGAGAACAGGTAGGTCAGCAAGGCGAACGTGCGCTTGGACGACCAGTCCGACTTATCGATGTAGAACCAATACCCGTTGTAGAACACCTGGGCGAAAGGATCGACCTGCGGCAGATGGCTGTACTCGACGCGCAGCCATTTGGGGGCAGCTTCCTCTCCGTCCGCCGGGAGCCGGTCAGACACCTGTCGGTTGCGGAGGTGTTCAGCGGGCACCGGAATCGCCTGTGCCAGCGCATACATGGTGGCGAGCACAGACCGCGTCTGCATGGCGACTTCATTCGGTTCGGTGCGTGTGTCGCCCGCTGAGAGTCTGATCCTATTGGCCGCCCCCTCGGGCAAACCAAGGAGGCTTCGGACCTCCGCGGCCTCGCCGGCCATCTCCTGGGGCACGGGGGACAGATAGAGATAAGTGGCGCTCTGTCCCGCGTTGTACTCCACGCCCAGCCGTAGGGCCCCCGAGTCCTGCGCCTTCTTCAGGAGCTCCGCCAGGCGCCGGAAACGACTGATATCGGGCGGTTCGGCCTCTTTCAATTCGTGGATGGGAGTGTTGCCGACGTCGTTAATCTGCTGGACACAACATTCCAGGAGCCGATCGATGCTCCAGCCGGACTTGGAAAGGTAGATGATGGTCGTCGGCGGGATCGGCGCCATGACCCGGTTGGAGAATTCCTCGCCCGTTAGAGGAGTGTATGTGATCGTCGGACTGTCGGTGTACTCCAGGTTCGCTCCCCAGGTGTGACTGCCCGGCACGGGCTCGCCGCGCATGTTGTAGACCGCTCTGAGGCCGGGATTGTTCCACACGTTCAGATCGCTCGTATAGTTCGAGTAGGATCCTGCGGCGGTCAGGGCGTAGTGGCTGAGCATAGAGCCGATGTCCACGAAGTAGATCGGCTCACCGTAACGCAGGCGGACGATATTGAGCAGGATCTGCTCCTTCGCGGACTCGGCCCCGGCGTCGTTGAAGTTGAACCGATCGCGGCGAACGGTGACCGGCGCTGAAGTCGCGCATCCGCCCGCAAGGGACTCGAACAACACCAGTGCTGACATCAACGCCGGGATGGCCCTGGCGGCGGAACGCCACCTTGGAAGACTCGTCGCCATGTTCAAGAACATCCTTCGTTCCTTTCGCTCAGCACCGCCGCCATCGGCGGTCGACCGCGCCTCAGACGAACAAGTTCAACAGAAGGGCCTGCAGCAGATTGCCGAGACCGGTTCCTATTCCATCAACGAGGTCTTGTGAAAAGCTGTTGAATAGAGCGGTCAATTGCTCGTTGCAGCCCGTTGGGGTGGCCTGAAGCGCTATGCCGGCGATCAATGGCGCCAGCCGCCGAAAGCGACGAGTCATCCGGAGCCGCCGCCAAGTGGTCTCGGACTTTCCGTGCTGCGTTGGCACATGCACCTCCCGGCGAGTGTCGTTCGCCTCAACCTTGCAATAGATCCCGCGCCGACTCAACGGTCCGTATTGACACGAAGCCCGGCCCGATGCCTCTCTCGCGGCTCGCCGCCGGCACAGGCAATGCCGCAGTCGCATTCTATTGGCCCAGGGCGCTTCCGGGCGAGGAAGCAGGGACGCCCACGATGTTGACCGATTGGCATGTGCTGGATCCATCGAATTCCAACACGCAGTACTTCGCGCCCATGAAACTGGGGATGAGCGAAGTGTCGTAGACCCGGAGCGTGTCGCCGCTGCTGCGGTCCCGCAGGGTAAGGACCAGCTTCTTGAAGAAATCGTGCGACTGGAGCTGCTGCGGTGTCTTTCCGATCACGATCTCTTTCAAGACCAGCTTTTCGGCGAGGTCCTTTCCTCCGTCGGGGTCGTTCTGCAGTTTGGATAAAGCCACGATCCGGTCTTTTCGGGCCTCGACGGCCCAGTGGTACATTTTCAGCAGGTCGCCCTTTACCGGATAAGTGATCAGGGTTCTGCCGGTTTGGACCTCCTCCAGCGTCCGGATCCGAGGACCGAACTCGGCGTCCGCCGCGGCGACGGGCTGTCCGACCAACTGCTGCGATTTCTGCGAGACATCGGCGTCGTTGACCGCGTCGCCGACAACTTTGATTCCGAGGTTGGCAATGGTGGAATAAGGGCTGCAGCCGGTGGCGAGGGCTGCAAGGACCATCGCCGCGTTCAGGGCGACGAAACGCACGCTCAAAAGTGCGCGAAAAAAAGACTTCATGACAATACTCCATCTGGTTTCCGGTTACATCTCCACTGCGCAAGTGCAGTGTTGATGTCACTGAGTATTCAAGCGGCGTCGGGCCGCGCATCCGCCGCGAGTTGCATTCCGAAGAGCGTCTCAACGGGTTCCATAACCGACGACTTCCCCGCGGAACTCAAATGGTTGATCCCCTTTGCTGGATTTAAGCCAGACCTTGGCGATTCCACCGGGAAGGCTCTCGTTCTGCCACACTGTGGCCTCGACGCCCCGGCCGTACTCGGGGAACTCGCCCGCGGCCTGCACGCTGCGCACGCGGCACTTGAAGGCCTTGCCGGCGATCTTGATCGTCTCCTCCGGCAGGTCCGTGATCTTGGCGGTCGGGCTGGACAGCGGGTGTTCCGCCGGGTTGATCTCGGCGTCCACGAGGAACTGCTGCACGCGCGAAGGCTCCTTCTGACCGCCTTCGACGGGCACATAGGTGCGTTCGACCAGCAGCCGGTCCTCATGCTTGGAGACCAGCTTGGCGGTCATGCGCAACTGCTGCTTCTGGCCATTGGCGACCTGGTAGCCCTCGAAGGTCACCGAGGCTCCCGGGTTCAAGGTGGCCCACCGCTCGTAATCCGGGTTGCGGACCTTGCCGGCCGCGGACGCGAGCTGAGTCCGGCGAGCCATGCCGGCCATGACCAGCGGAGCCATGTAGTGCTGGACGAAGGGCGCCTTGAGAGCGTCGGTGTGCCCGCCGAAATCGCCGTATTTCTCGAATTCCGGTTTCCAGTGGATGTAGGCGACCTTGGCGTACTGGGCTCGCGTCTCGGCAGACCCCCCGCGCGGTATCTGGAAGCCACGAAGGCCCGCGGCGGGAACGTCGCCCGATTGACGATCGGCCGTTCCCGACATCGGGACCAGAAACGCCAGGACGGCGTCGTTCTCCGACGTGAACACGTACAAGCGATTGCGGACCCGCTGCAGCGCGCGGGTGAGATCGTAATCTGCGCCGATGGAGGCGCCGCACAGGATCACGTTCTGCACCGGGCAGGTTGTCGGGAGGGCCTCCAGGACGAATACGGTGACGGCCGTTCCGGCGGACAATCCGATCAACGTGACCGGAGCGCCGGGATGCTCTTTGGTATACTGCTGGATGCGCTGGGCGCACTCCGCGGCCTTGCCTCGTTTGTACTCCACGCTGGCGTCCTGGTCGGCCACGACGCCGAGGCCGGTGTTCCAGGGGAAGATCTCGCCGGCGCCGTTGTAGCCGGCGTCGAGCATGCCTTGCTTCAGGCCGCCGCTCCAGTTCGAGAACACGCCGCCGCCGCCGGCGCCGTCGAGGTAATAGACGTAGCCGCGGGTCATCCGCTCGGCCCGGTCCGGCTGCTGTGTCATCTGGCTACAACCGGCAGTGGCGAGAAGGAGGACCATACACGACGCGCCCGCGCTGCGTATGCGCCGCACCTGCCGGTCAGTTCCGGCAAACGATGCACGAAGGACCCGGCAAGTCTGAAGCAAGATATTGATGTCCACGATAGAGTTCTCCTTATGTTGAACGCATGGTTTCTGCCAGGGCAGAACCTCGAACAAGCGGTATCGCTGTCCGGTCACCTACCCGACATTGCCTCCGCGCGAGCGGTGAATCGAGCCCGCACCGTCTCGGGCAGCTTGTCATTCTCCGCCGCCCGACGATAGACCTCGATGGCCTCGGTCCTGCGTCCCTGCTCCTCGTAGACCTGCCCGAGCAGCAAGTATGCATCGAGGCACGGTACGTCCACGTCAACCACAGCGCGTAACGCCACAATCGCTCCGTCCGCATCGCCTCGCTGCCGGAGGTAGAAGGCCAGCGTATAGGCGTATTTCGGCTCCTGCGGCCGAAGCCGGGCCGCCTTCCGGCACCACTCGATCGCCTCCTCGGGGCGGTCCTGAGCAACGAGGACAGCGAGATTGTAAGCGGCCGTGGCTGATTGTGAATCAACCTTGAAGGCAGCTCGAAGGGCCTCCTCGGCCTCCCGGGGGCGCTCCATCTCTCCGAGCAGGAGTCCCAGGTTCAGGATGGCCGCCGCGTTGTTCGGCTCCACTCTTAGCGCCCGCCGGAGGCAGTCTTCCGCCTTGTCATTGCGGCCGGCCGCATTGTAGGCCAGAGACGCGTTTACGAGTGGAGCGACGTTGTCGGGCAGCAGCCGAAACGCCCGTTCGTAGCAGGCGACCGCGCGATCGTACTCCCGCCGGGCGGCGTGGAAGTTGCCAAGATTGTGTTGGGACGCGGAATCGTCAGGCCGGGCCCGACTCAGGGCCAGCAGTTCGTTTGTCGCCCGCTCGAGATCCCGGCGCGGCTTGTCGGGGAGGTCGCCCGGCGGCAGCGCCGCCAGTGTCGCTGCGGCACGGACGCGGACCAGACGGTAGTCATCGCCGGCAGCGGCGAGCAGAGCGGCGACCGAGTCGGATGTGAAGTAGCCGTCAAGGCTTTCGGCAGCACTGGCCCGTACGAGCGGCGAGGGATCCTTTAGTACTTTCAGCAGGGTCGGCCATTTGCGCTCGTCCTCGCAAGCGCGGAGGAGCCGCACCAGCGCGGTCGCGAAGACTTCGTCACGTTCCGGGTCTATGATGTACGCCAGCATGTCGGGCAAGCGCGCCCAGTCGTGGCGGCGGGCCGCATCAACCAGCATGGCGACACGCAGAACGGGTGCCTGGTAATCGCGCGAGCGCCATTCGCGCACGTACTTGTCAGACCAGGATGCGTCGTGATCCGCGTGGCATGGATTACAGGCGTTGGGGGACTTGAACGCCAGGGTCGCGGCGGGCATGGGCGGCCGCATGGAGTGGTCGGTCCGCCGCATCCTCGCGAATTCCGTGGCGGGCATGTGGCAGGCCACGCAGAGATTGCCTGTGCTGTCGGGCTTGTGGTGCGTATGGGCGGCCGCGTTTTCCACGTACTTCTGATGGCACGGCAGGCACGCTTTGTTCGTGTCGTCGGCGAAGCGGTAGCGGCCGCTGGAGGTGTGGCAATGCATGCAGCTCAGCTTGCCGGATTTCACGCACGGGCTCATCCGCCATGACGTGCAGGTGTAGTTCTCGCCGAGGTCGCGGCCGTCCGGATAGAAGTCACTCTGCTCGGGGCCGGCCAAGTCATAGTTGTCAAAGTAGCGGTCGCCGGGGCGGAAGGAATCAGTGAGCGGCATGCTCTTGGCGTGGCACGGCGCGCACAGGGCATTGATCTGCTCGACAGAGAACTTCTTCGTGCTGATGATCCGGATGTTGTCGGGTTTCTGGCCGGCGGGCAGGTCGCGGTAGAGCTTGACGTGATCGCCGCCCGCCGCGTGGCAGGTCTCGCAGTTGATGCCGGGCTCCGCCCAGGCGCTGTGGTAGGTGTCGGTCTGCGGATCGTAGTTGGATGAAAACTGGCTGACGTGGCAACCGTAGCAGGAGGTGTTAAAGGTGAGTTGCGGGGCGCGCCAGTCCAGTACCTCGTCGTGCAGGTTCATGATGCCGCGGGCGGCGCTGGCGGTGGTATCGAACCATTCCCGGCGGCGGACATCAAAAGCCACCGGCAATACCTGCAGACGCCCGCGATCGAGCGGTGTGAGGAAATAGAACACGTTCTTGCCGCCCAGGGCGTGGGCGATGGCGTACCGGTGCTCTCCGTCAGGACCGCTCTCCACGACCGCGGCCTTCGAGCCGTCCAACTCGACCCGGTAGCGGCGGTCGCGGACCACAAGGGGGTCTTTCAGGGGCTTCAACTGCCCGGCAGCAAGCTCCGCGGCAAGCGGCTGCATGGCCAAGCCGTGATGGGATGTGGCCCACTTCTGGTAGAACGGTTCGTGACAATCGCGGCAGCTTGAAGAACCCGCGAGAGCCGGAGCGCCGATGCCCGGCCGGGTGCTTGGGGCGGGCGTGACGGGGCGCGTGGTTTGGCCGAAGCACAGGCCCGACGCGCCTGACACGCTCAGCAGCACTGCCATTCCCAGAGCAAATGCCCTCATCACATGACCCTGATAGTCTGCTATTGATGTTCCTCCGGTCCGGTTCGCCCGCCCGGAACGGCCTTCAGGTTGTCATCTTGTCCTGCGGAGGCTCATAGCGTCAATCACCTCGCGATTGGACCTCCTGGGGGCTCGGTGGTTCCGGCAAAGTCGCCAGATCAAGATCAGGCTGGACGTACTTGGCCTGAAGCCCGTCGGGCATCGAACGTATGTGAAGGTCCCGCTGCGGAAAGGCGATCTCGATTCCAGCGGCGCGGAACTCGTCGTTGATGCGGGTGTGCAGTTCGTGAACCGTTTCCACCCAAACGTCCAGATTCGGGATATAAACGCGGAGCTCGAAGTCAAGAGTGCTATCGCCGAAGTTCTTGAACAAGGCCGCAGGCGGCGGGTTCTGCAGGACGTGCGGGCATGCCCTAGCCACGCGGAGCAGGAGGTCGCGGGCCAGCTTCGTGTTCGAGCCGTAGGCGATGCCGACGGGCACGTTCACGCGCGTGACCGAATCAGAGAGGGTCCAGTTTACGATCTGACCGGTGATGAACTCCTTGTTCGGCACGATCAACTCGCGGCGATTCCAGTCGGTGACGGTGACGGCCCGCATACGAATCCGGGTGATCCTGCCGTCGACCCCGCCGACGGTGACCACATCGCCGATCCGGATGGGCCGCTCGAACAGGATGATCAGGCCGGAGACGAAATTGGCGAAGATCTCCTGGAGCCCGAAACCCAGACCCACTGACACCGCCGCCGCCAGCCACTGAACTTTGGACCAGCCGATCCCGATGGCGGTCAGAGACATCACCATGCCCACCAGCACGACGACATACCGGGTGAGCGAGGCAATCGCGAACCGTTCTCCCGCCGCCAGCCGAAGACGCGCCAGCAGTGTCACCTCCAGGACCTTGGGGCCGTGGATAGCCAAGACGAATGTCAAGATCGCCACGATGACGGCGTACAGCAGATCGGCCAGCGTGACCGATTGCAGAGCCGAGACAGCCTGGCCTGTCGTCCCACCCGCACCACCTTGGGCGGACACGGCGGCGTCCGTCGCCACCGACCATAGTTCGACGCGATGCACAAAACTGAAAGCGGGTATGAACGGTTGCCATAAGGCCCACAGGCCCATTACAAGTGCAAGCCCGAGGACCCATCGGAGGATTTTGCGGGTCGCCTCGCCGATGGTTTCGTAGGAGTCGTCCCAGGATTCCGGGGCAGCGGACGCCGAACCATCGGCACCAGCGATCTGTTTACCTCTGCCTCCGGCATCTGCCTGGGCAACTCGCAGGGCCAGCTTCCTCTGGGATACGAGAACAAAGCGCGTCAACAGGGAGCGGAGTACGGCCAGGGCCAGCACAAGCCAGATGGTGCGGATCAGGAGCCGCCCCAGGCATGCTCCGAGCGTTCCGTATCCGAGACAGATTGCCGCCATCAGGACGAAAGCCAAGCCCGAGAGCATGACGTAGGCGAGGCCCAGTAGTATCTTGCTGTCTTTGGAAGGTTCGCTCGTGTCAACGGTGGCCAGCACACCGCGCGTAGGGTGCAGAAGGACGTGGAGAAGGGCCAGGACGGTGACTATGGTAAGAAGGGGGACAGCACGTCCGATCGAACTGGCCCACGCGGGATCGGGATGGTTTCGCGAGAAGTTGACGGAGGCCGCCATCAGAATCGCGATCCAAAGCACCCAAGTCAGAGTGGAATGCAGCCTCCGGCAGGCCCCCGCATTCCACTGCAAGTGCACTTCCGCTATTCCGCCCCTGCGAGCAAGGCGCCTGAGGAACCCGAAGACGACCCACTGCAAGGCGGCATAGTGAAGGCCCTGAGAGACCGCCAGGGCGAACTGGGATACGTAGGTCTCCTCACCGGGTTCGCACGCGGCAATCCGATGCGCAAGGAAGCCAAGGGCACAGGGGCCGGGCAGGATCAGCAGGAACTCAAGGAGGAGAGCCGCGACTGTCTGTGCGAACGAGTCCGTGGAGGGATGCTGCACGCGCTCCCGTATCAGGGCCAGCCGGCGGACGAAGAAACGTCGAGAGACGATCAACAGACAGAAGCCCGCGGCCGCGGCGATATAAACGGCAGGATTCCGCAGCATGTCGGCCGCTATCGACTCCTTGATCCGGGTGATCGTGCCCGGCTCCGGAAAGAGCCTTGCCGGGAGGACGGCCTTGTGCAACAACGGCTCGTTGGGCAGCCAGAGGGCCCGTTCCTCGATGAAGCCGATGTAGCCGCGCGTGTCGGCCAGCAGCCGGTTCTGCGAGGTCTTGAGCGCGATCAGTTCGTCCCAGTACTGGGCGTACTCCTTTCGGAGCCGATCAATGCCGTCAAGGTTCGTTCGCAGCGCCTGCCGGATCTTCTCAGCCGCTTCCGCTTCGTTGATCGGCTGGCGTGCGCCCCGCAGGAGCTCCAGGAACTCCACGGTGCGGGCGTCGATGTCGGACAGGCCCTGCCGCTCCTCCTCCAGTTGAGCGGCACGGAGCTGGGCGATTGATATCTGGTTGTCGACCGAGCGGATCTCGCGCTCGATGGCCGCAGGATCCTTCGCCAGACGGCCAAGCCGGGCGAGGAGCATGCCGAGGTATTCGCTCGTGCTCGAGGCCTCGATGGCATTTCGCAGCACTTTCAGATTCCTGCTCTGCGCGTCGACGGCCTCATCAGCGCTCCTGGTGTGAGCGACGGTCCGATGGATTTTCTGCGCCAGGGATTCGCTTTCCCGGGCGAGCTCTCCTGTCCGCAGGACCAGCTTGCGGATCGCTTCGGGAGCGTCGCGCAACTGTTTTTCGGCCACCTCCTTCTGGGCGGTGGCCTGTGCGACGCGGCAACGGCGAAGCTCGTCCCGCAGCACAGCCGCGACCGCCCCAGCCTGGTCAACGGCCGCGGCCGCTTCCTGCTGCTGCGCGGAAATGACCTCATCCAGCGACTGGTAGCACCGGAGCTCCACCTGGCTCGCCAGGATCTGCTGTTCGAGGGCTCGCTGCTGCGCCTTGAGGGAGGCTATTCGGGCTCTGGCGACCTCCGTTGCAACGCCGTAAGTCGGCCCCGTGGTCAGCTCGCGGGCCACCTCGCCGAGCAGCCGGTTGGCTTCCAGAAGATCCTGCGGTATCGCCGCCCGCCGCTGCGAACGCCGGTCAGCCTCCTGCTCCAGCTTCTTCAGAACCTCCTGGCGCGACGCCAGCTCGGCTTCCGCCTGGCGAAGTCGCTGGCTGACCTGCTCGACGGTAGCATCCGCGGGCAGTTCGGCTGCAGGCCGGGACGCAGTAGCCACCTTGAGCTGCCGCAGTCGCTGACGTGCCAGTTCCAGGTCTTTGGGAGCCTGCTGCAACGACTGTTCGTACCGGCCGGCTTCCACCGCGAGCAAATCGGCACGCCGCAGATGGTTCAGCGTTTCCCGATACAGTTCGATCAATTGGCTTCGCGTGGTGGAGTCGCCGGCAAGGCTGGCCTCGATCTCGTGGAGTCGAGTTTCGATGTCCGCAGCGGTCGCATCCGCGGAAGGAAGACCGCTCGATTCCGCCGGGCGGCTGGCAGGCTGCGATGTCGGGGTCTGGACCAGCGGCGATGCCGAGATCAGCAGGCTGAGAATCAAGCAATGGTTCATGTCCGGGGCCCTCTCAAGTGCGCCGGCAAGGCCGGTGTGGTATCGCGATCGGCGATCATGGCGCCGGCCTGTCCATGCTCTCCCGGAGGACAATCATGCTTCGCGGACTCAGTTGTATCAATCCTCGCCGGGGGCGATCGAAGTCCAGGATCACCAGGATGGTCCCTGCGATCAGAAGGCCCAGAGTGAACGTCGCCACGAAGTTGCGGCGACCTGCCAGCCCGGAGCAGTATCCGACCATTCCCAGCGAAACAGCGGCGGTCACGGTCAGCAAAAGGAGAACCACCCCGGGAACACGGTTCGCCACGGCGGCCATCAATTCGGATTGCCGGTCGAAGACCTCGTTGAGCGACTGCAACAGCAGCGACATCGTCACCGAATTCGGGTCGCGCCGCGCGGCCGCGCTGGCGCGAGACCAGAGCTGATCCTGCAGGCGGTCCAGTTCTTTCGAGGCGGCCGCGTGTCTCGTCACGTCGGGACCGCCCTCGTGGAGTTCCAGCCAGGCATCAACATAGCTGCGCAGAAGCGAGCGGACCTCCTGGCCCTCTGATTCGGGAAGCAGTTGAGCACGGAGCCAAGCTGTGCCCAGAGCGTTGGCCTCGTTCACCACGATCTGTTTTCGATTCTCGAATCGAGAGGCCGACATGCTGAAAGTGAACGCCAGCAGCAGGCCGACTACCGCAAGTGCCGCGCCCTCGATCGCTGTATACTGCGACCGGGTCGGGTCGTCGGAGGTTTTCCGGCCCCGGCGTCCGAAACGGACGCCGACCTCCGCGGCACAGAGCATCATGATCATGATGCCGGTACCGGCAAGGCCCAGGTGCACCCAGAAGAACTCACGATCCAGAAACACAGCTGTCTCCTCAGCTCACTTCCTTTCGCCCGTGCTCTCGGGCGGCCTTGCGGTGGAATAAAGCGAAACCAGGCGGGCGATCAACATTGTCACATAGAACAGGCCGGTTGCAGCTTCGGCGATCGCAAGCATTTGCGCCCCGTGCGACACGGGCACAACGTCGCCATACCCGACCGTGCAGAGCGTCACAAAACTGAAGTATACGGCGTCGAAGCCCCTCATCGCACGACCGGGCGCTGATCCGACGGCAAAGGAAAAGGAACCGGGGACCAGTTCCGCCACCAGGATATACGCCAGGGACCACAAGATCCCCATCAACAGGTAGGCGTTGATGGCCGTGCACAACACCTCGGAAGTAACCCGCGGCGCTCGGAGGATGAAGCGAAGGAAATGCCCCACCAGAAACACCATGAACACAAGGGCGCAGGTCATGTGGACTTCCGGCGGCATCACATCCGGGCGGACATGGCTGAGCCACTTGCAGGTGAACGCCGGAGCCGCCAGGAGAATTGCCACGACGAGGGTCCCGCGACTGTTGCTGACCGCCAATACCGCAGACAGCATGACCAGCGTCATGAGCACTGCCTCGATCAGATCGCCGTACTTGATTTGCCAAAAGAACGAAGCGGATACGATCCACAACACCAGCACGACGAGAAGCTCGAAGGCGGAGAAGCGGCGGACACCGATGCGCGACAGGACATTCACGATCGGCCCGCTTCGGGCGGCCCATGGCTCAGCTTGTACTGACTGCCGCATGATACCTCCGGGTCAATCGTCCACGCCCTGGTAAGACTCCGTCTGAACCTGAAGTGCCCGCCTCCGGGGATAGATTATGCCAAGTGCCCTTTCTTCGCCTCCCCAATTCCACCGGATTCGCCGCACATGGCCTCACCAGACCGTGCGTGGGCCAGCCAGTCCGCATGCGCCTGGGCCAGTCATTGCCCGTCAGTGAGGTGATTCGCTTTCAAAAGCCGGCGGTACCTTCTTCCAGAACCCGCCCTTCTTTCCCATGTCCAATCCGACATCAAACAGCTTCTGCATGTACTCCTGGTCGAAGGCCTCGCGGGGCTGAAGGTTGAACTCGCTGGGGATGAAAACCAGGTTGTAGTCGATGCCGTCGCGCTGGGCGTTCAGGCAGGTCCGGTACAGGTCGCCGATGCCCTGGGTAGCGATCAGCGACGAAACCGCGCGGCCGGCGATGCTCAGCGTGCGGCGCTGGGTCTCTGCCCATTCCGGCTCCAGTCGGGCATTGCGGATGATGTAGGCGGTGCGCTGGCGCTGGACGCCTGCGGCCTCGGCGAGCTCCTTGACCTTCAGCGAAGGCGGATAAAGGAATACCTGTGTGACCGTCCCGCCATCCACGTGCATTTCCTGGTAATGCTGTCCGTCGGCTTCGACATCGATCATTACCGGCGGGAAGGCCGCAGGAATGGCGGCGGAGGCGATCAGGATATCACGGACCAATTCCAGGCTGCGCGGGTGACCACTGGCGGCAATGGCCCCGACGTTCCAAATCACTCCTCGCTGCGCGTCCAGGTTGGTGGTTCCGATGAGCAGGAGCCGGCCTTTGCGATATTCCTCGGCGATGGCGTCCAGCAGCTTCCGGTCGACCAGGCCGGCGATCAGCTTGCGGAGCGGCGCATTGTCGGTCAACGCATCATCGAAAAGGGCCGCCAGCATGCTGCGCTGGGTGAGGATGTCCTTGGTGGTGACGCCGGTGTAAAACTTCCGCAGCGTCTCATCGTAGGCCGGACCCAGGAAGGCAAACGGAGCGATCAAGGCCCCGGTGCTGATCCCGGTCACGGCCTTGAACTGCGGGCGGTTGCCCGCGGCGGTCCAGCCGTTCAACAGGCCGGCGGCGAATGCGCCGTTCGCGCCGCCGCCGGAGATGGCCAGGAATTCCGCGGCAGGCAGCGGTCCGGACTGGCCGGAACGGGCGCGGCATTCCTGCTCACGCCGCACCGACTCCATCAGCTCTTTCTGGAATTCCGGGTTGAGGGCAGCGCCCCACGTGCGCACCGCCGGCGACAGACCGCTGATCACCGCGCGGTCCTGCAGCTCAAGCGGTACGGCCCGCTGCCGGGTCGGCCCCGCACAACCGGCTGCGGCCACAATAGCGGTGCAGAGTATGACCTGTTGGATATGTCGGCCCTGCTTGTTCGATCGTGTCATCCGGATTCAACCTCCGCGCCGGCCCCACCGGCGGCGCTCGCTTCGGAAACAGAAACGTCAGCACAAACTCCATGCCCGGTCATACTCACACCGGAGGTTTCTCTCCCGCCGACGCGTTGACATCAATGATTTGCACTTCGTCGCAGCGTTGGCTGGCGTCAAACCGGAGGCGGCAGTACTTCGGGCTGCCGATCTTGATCGTCCGGGCGTCGTAGAGCTGGCTGGTTGTTCCGTTGGTTTCGCTGCGCACGGTGAGCAGCGGGGCTCCCATCCCCAGCGCGGTCCCGCATTCTGCCGGCGACTTGCCCTTCGTTTTTTCATCGAGGAGCGTCTTGCGAGCGAGATCGATGCCGGTCGCGTCGCGCTTGGCCTTGAAGATGCCTACGACGGCGTTGCCGGAAACCTCCACCACATACCGCTGGTTGTCCAGCACATCGAGCTTGACGGGGTATATGCGCCACTTCTGCCCGCCACCGACCTGGGTCAGTACCTCGATGGGTTGTCCGAACTTGGCGTCGGCCGCGGCGGGAGGCCGGCCGATGAGTTCGTCGCCGAGTTTCTTGGTCTCGCCGGTATCAACGGCCTTGCCCACCAGGTGAACCGCCATGCCTGCTGGCGAATTGCAGCCTGCGGCGATTAGAATGGCCACGGCACATCCTGCGACAAGATAGGTATTGCGATTGCTTGTCACCATCGCGTCTTCTCCTATGGTTGCTTTCCATCTGCACCGCAAACACGCCGGCCCTTCCTGTGAAGCGGCGCGCGGCTTGCGCAGAAACTCGTCTCGACGGCTAGTTGCCCGTGGGTAACGGAATGCTTATCCCTTCTTTCTGGAGTTGCTCCCTGATCCACTGAAACTTCTGGTACTTCGAGATCTCGATCGGGCCGTCATAGCCCATGCTTTGAAGCTTCCGCGGAGGGTACTGCACGTAGGTCTTCATAAGATCCTTGATCGCTTCGCTGAATGTGACCATCGTCCAGGTGTGCTCCGTGTAATTGTTCATGAAGATGTCGTATCGTTCCTGCGGGTCTTGCCAGAGGTCGAACACCTGCGGAACAATGGCGACATACTTTTCCGCTCCCTTCCAGCCGAGGTTCGAGTCCACGGCCAAACCGCCTGTGTGCGCACCGTCATCGCCGCGGAGGTTAAACACCGCCTTGTAGTTGTTGACGCGGACGGCGCCGGGCGTCAGCTCGTTCTCGGTGAAGTAGAACCACGCGTTGCGGGCGCACTTGCCGGTCCCGGTCAGCAACGGCGTCATGTCATAACTGTCGAAGATAATCGGCTGGCCTTCGCGGTCCTTGTCGGGCAGCTTCACGCCCGCCACGGAAGCAAATGTGGCCATCAGGTCGAGACCGCCTACGATGTCGTGGCTCTTGGTGCCAGGCTTGATTTTGCCCGGCCAGACAGCCATCGCGGGGACGCGGTTGCCGCCCTCACGCACTGTGCCCTTGGTCCCGCGGAAAGGGGTATAGCCGGCATCAGGATAGACATCCTGCCAGGCTCCGTTGTCGGTCGTGTAGAACACCAGCGTGTTCTTATCCAGGCCCAGTTCCTTCAGCTTGTCCATGATATGGCCGATGCGGGCGTCCAGTTCGACCACCGAGTCGGCGTACTTGGTCTTCGACATCGACTTGAGCTGGAACTCAGGCGCCGGCATGTTCGGCTGGTGCACCTTCATGAAATTGATGTTGATGAAGAAGGGCTGGCTGGGGTTCTTCGCGGCATCCTCGAGGAACTTGAGGCCGGACTGCTCGATATACTTGTCCACGAACGGGATGCCGACCACGCCTTTTTCCGGAGTGTCCACGTACTGGCCGTTGACCTTGAAGTCCTCCTTGGCCTGCTCGCCGGCCTTGCCGGACAGCGAGCCCTTGGTCACTTTCTCGAACATCTCGCGGAGCTTGGGGTCCATGTCCGGGAACCACGTCGGGTCGCCGTAGGTGTAGGCGTTGAGGTGATAAAGCAGGCAGTGCTCCATCACGTCGTAGCCTTGCGCGTTGGGCAGGGCGTAATCGGCTTCGCCCAGGTGCCACTTGCCGGTGAAGTAGGTCCTGTAGCCGGCCTGCTTCAGGACCGACGCCAGGGTCCACTCCGCCGCAGGCAGCCCGCCACCCTGGCCCTGGAAGGCCACAGTGGTCATGCCGCTGCGATTGGGAATACGGCCGGTCTGCATCGCCGCCCGCCCCGGCGTGCAACTCGGCTGGGCGTAGAAGGAGAAGAACGTCATGCCCGACTCAGCCAGCTTGTCGAGGTGGGGCGTGGGCATGCCTCTTCCTTCGCCGCCGCCGTACGGGCCGAGATCCCCGTAGCCCGTGTCGTCGGACACGATGAAGAGGATGTTGGGCTTCTTGGCCGCCGTCTGTGCGGCGGCAACGCCGCACATCAGCATGGCTGCAGCGACGGACAGAGCCAGCCCCAACCCGGATGCTTTCTTTCGTCTCATGTTCTTGTTCCCATCTGTCTGGTTTGACTTGGTTCTCTCTTTCCTGCCGTTCCGTCATATACTGGTATCACGAAACGCCGGCGCGTTCCCAGCCGGGTTATTTGACTTGCTGCACGGCCGGCGGCTTCCAGGTGCCGTCGGCAATGGCGCTCTCGGGCCAGTAGAACCGAAACATCAGGACGAACTTGCCCGCCGGCGCCGGCAGCCAGTTCGCCTCCTTGTCCGGTCCGGGGCTGTCCTTCTGGATGTAGAGGTCCACCGAACCGTCGGGGTTTGTCACCAGCTTGTTCCGCTGGCTCAGCGTGTAGCGGTTGAGGGGATTCTCTACAAAGTAGAACTGAGCATCGTACATCGTCAGCGACCAGAACCCCTTGACCGGCGGCATCTGGCCCTTGGCGAAGTGGACCACATACTTGTTGCTCCCTTCGTAGGGCTTGCCCTCCGCATCCGCTTCGGAGGTGGGGTAAATGGCGTCCTCGGTGCGGTTGGCGCCAAGGCCGAAGAATGTGATAGTGGCGCGATCAAGGTAATGTGTCCCGTAGACACCGGCAGACGTGGCGTACTTCCAGCCGTTCACGGGTCGCATCGCCTTGAACTCGGCCACGATCTTCTCGACCGCCGACTTGGGAACTCCCTGCACGGCCTTTGCCACGGCCGGATCCAGCTTGGCGAGGTCGAAGGGCTTGCCCGGCACGAGGCCGATCTTCGCCATCCTTGCGACCATGGGTGCATCCGCCTCCGCCGGCGGATTGTCCTTCATCAGCGTCGCCAGCAGGTTGAAGTACGCGCCGACGTCCATCTTGTTCACCTGGTCCCGCACCGGCGTCTTCATGTCGATGCCCGGATCGACTTGGCCGGCGGGCGGGGTGAAGGGCTTGCCGAACGAACTGAGCGGCGTCAATGCCAGCTTGTCCTGCAATTCGTGGACGGCCTTGTAGTCGTCCGGCGTGCCGGTGCAGTAGATTCGACCGAGAATCCAGACCATGTTGGTGGGTGACTTGTATTCCTGTACGCCGCTCGGCAGTGTGCCCTTCCAGCCCGGGCCGGTGATGGCAAAATCCCCCCCCTTGATGCCGGTGCGTTTCCCGGGGACCTGGAAAACGTCGGTCCACCCGCTCAACATCGGGAACAGGTAGTAGCGGTCGCCCATGTCCGGGATGTGCAGAAACCACGGCTCCTTGCCGAGATCCAGCCAGGCCGCAGTGTACAACGTGTCCGCGTTCGGCGCGGTCACCTCCTTGAAGGCCGCGGTGGGGTACTCCCGCAAGCTGCACAGGTTGAACATGGGGGCGTGCGTGCCCTCGACCTTGGCAGTGTTGGTCATGACCCGCCGGGTCATCTCCATCGTGACCAGCGGGTAGCCGTAAATGTACGCCTCGGCGGCAATAGCGGCGGCTTCGTCCGCGGTCAAGGCCGGCGGCGGCTGGGCAGGCGAAGCTGCAACAGTACAGAGCAATGCCGTCACTGCAGCTGTGATAACCGATCTCGCTGTCATGTAATTCTCCTAACAGTGCTTGAGTTAATCTCGGAATTGCGCGTCAGCGCAGTACCGCGCGCGAAACAATATCTCTCTTGGCTCGCCATGTTGCCCGACGACACACTCATCCGCCGCGGGCCGCTGACGTGAGCGGCCCGCGTGGTTGAATAGCAAAGCAACGATCTACTCGCTCGCTTTGTTGTTGCGCTGCGCCGTTTCGAGCTTCTTGATGTCCTCGGGCGACAGCTTAGGCCGGTCGACTTTGATCGTGAGCCTGTTGAGCCTGGCGGTCAGGGGAAACGGCGGCTGGTAGTCCTGATCGTTCACGCCGGTCAGCGTGTCGGAGCCGATGTCGAAACTCTCGTCCCATTGCAGGATCATGGGAACAGTGTTCTCCATCTTCTGGGTGTCGACGGCCTTGCCGTCTACGATCAGCGTTCCCGTTCCTCCGCGGCCGAGGCCGCTCATGTTATTGAAAGCGAGCGTGCCCACACCAAGCCCGTCGTACTTGAAATCAAACGCGACGGTGTGCTTACCGGGGGAAAGGGCCTCGGGGCCTGCCCATCGCACGCGTTTGAGATCGACCAGGTTCCACAAAAAGACCGGCTTGCCCTTGAGCAGGTAGAAGCCGTAGCCGGCGAATCTCCCGCCAGAGGTCAGAATCATGCCCTCGGCACCACCCGCTGGGACCTCGATGTCCGCCGTGATGGTGTAGGAGCTGTCAAGAATGAACGGGGAATCGCCCTGGGGAATGCCCACCTGCGGCCGCGTGTACACGAACTCCGTCCTGCCGGCGGTGATGTTGGGACGCGGGGCCACGATCCGAGCCGCCACCGAGGCGTCCATGGGGAACACCTGATACTTGGCGGCCTCTTTCAGGAACAGTTGCTTCATCTCCTTCAGTTTCTCGGGGTTCTTGGCCGCGACGTCGTCGCACTGCGTCCAGTCCTTGGTCAGGTCGTAGAGTTCCCAGGTGACGTTGTTGATGGGGTCCGGGTTGGCCGGGCCGAAGGCCTCCCACGGCGGGCGGATGACCTTGGTGCTGGCGATCCAGCCGTCGCTGTAGATGGCGTGGTCCCCGAACATCTCGAAGTACTGCGTCCTGTGCTGGGAAGGTGCGTTGGCGTTTTTCGCGTCGAAGGTGTAGGCGAAACTGACGCCTTCGATCGGGCTTTGCTTGATGCCATCCACTATCTCGGGTTGTCGAATGCCAGAGCATTCGAGAATGGTCGGCACGACATCGATCACGTGATGGAACTGGTTGCGGATGCCACCGGCGTCCTTGATGTGGCCCGGCCAGGAGACGCACATGCCCTGCCGGACGCCGCCGAAGTGCGATGAGATCTGCTTGGTCCAACTGAAAGGCGTGTCAAACGCCCAGGCCCATGGAACGGCCATGTGGCAGTAGGTCTTGTCGGTTCCCCAGACATCGTAGAAGTACTTGAGCTGGTCTTCGACAGAGACGTTGACGCCGTTGAAAAAGGCGACTTCGTTGGGCGTGCCGTTGAGGGTGCCCTCGGAACTGGTGCCGTTGTCGCCGTTAATGTAGATGATGAGCGTGTTGTCCAGCTTGCCCATATCCTCGACAGCCTGGATCACCCGCCCGATCTCGTAGTCAACGTAGGCCTCGTAGGCAGCGAAGACCTCGACTTGCCGGATGAACAGCTTTTTCTCGTCCGGCGTGGATTGATCCCAGTCCTTCAGGAGGTCCTTCGGCCAGGGAGTCAGTTTGGCGTCCTGCGGGATGACGCCGAGTTTCTTCTGGTTGGCAAAGATGGTTTCGCGCAACTGGTTCCACCCGCCGTCGAACAGGTGCATCGCGTGGATCTTGTCGACCCACTCCTTGGTGGGATGGTGGGGTGCGTGGGTGGCGCCGGGCACGTAGTAGAGGAAGAACGGCTTGCTCGGATCGATCTGGTTAAGCCGGTTCATCCAGTCGATCGCATCATCCGCCATGGCCGTGGTGAGGTTCCAGCCGGGCTTGCCCTCGAACGGGTAGATCTGGGTGGTGTTGCGGAACAGGTTCGGCTGCCACTGGTTCGCGTCGCCGCCGATAAACCCGTAGAAATACTCAAACCCCATTCCGATGGGCCATTGATCGAACGGCCCGATCTGGCTGGCCGCGAAGGCCGGCGTGTTGTGCTCTTTGCCGAACCACGAGGTCGAGTATCCATTGTCCAGGAGAATACGGCCGATGGTGGCCTTGTCTTTGGGGATGATGCTGTTGTAGCCCGGGAAGCCGGTGGATTGCTCCGAGACCGCGGCGAAACCGACCGAGTGGTGGTTGCGGCCGGTAATGAGCGCCGCCCGCGTCGGGGAGCACAGCGCGGTGGAGTGGAAACAGGTGTAGCGCAACCCCGCCTTCGCGACGCGGTCGAGCGCCGGCGTCGGGATCACGCCGCCAAAGGTGCTCGGGACGCCGTAGCCCGAGTCGTCGGTCATGATGAGCAGGATGTTGGGCGCGCCCTTGGGCGGCACGACGCGCGGCGGCCACCACGCTTTCGACTCCGAGGCTTTCTCCACGATCACCCCGCCGAATTTCGGATCGGGCGGCGGAAGTTGCTTTCCGCTGATGGTGGTGGTGGCGCTGGGCGAGCCCAACTCGCCAGTCACCTGCTGCGCAATGCAGGATGAGGAAGGAAGCCCAAACGCAACCCCTGAAAGCACTATCGCGACGACCTGCTTGACTGCATTCATACGAGGTCCCTCGCTCCTTTTCGACTCGGCCTCGTCGGCCGGCAAATTCGCAGGCCATGACGCCGGTGGGCCGCCGCACTCGATCGGCGACGCTGTTATCACAAGCCGGGAGACCGCTCTATCGCCCAGCTTGGCAGCTCCGGGCGGTGGGGTCGGTCACTCGTTTACGCCCGCCTCACCTTCCGAAGTGTACCAGATCGCCTTCCGTCGGCTCGGGGGACATCGGGCCGAGGCCCCCGTACTGCTGGCGCGGTCCCGACCGTCAAACGCTCTCCGTGAGCCTCCGCGCCCGCTCGACCAACCTGCGACCCTCCTCGTCGCCTGTCTCGACCAACACGCGATCGAGCGCGACCGCGGCCTTCGCCAGCCGCTGCATACACCCCGACACCCGCTGCTCCGCGATCTCGACACGGTACGGATCTGCGTTTTGCGCGCAGATGGCCGGCGTCAATTACTTTTCCCCACGGACGACAGTCAGATTTCCCC
>DATKKX010000142.1:0-2765 GCA_035542775.1 Phycisphaerae bacterium
ATGCGCGGCCGGAGTTTCGGCAGATGCCTTATGCCGTGCTGCATTCCGGTCCCTCGGCGACGGCCGACATCGAGGGCGTGTTGATCCTCGGCGCGCAGGGCGTGCGCTCGCTCACCGTGGTGCTGGCTCGCCCAAGCTGAAGGCTGTTAGCACTGAGCTACGTAAAGCAGGATTGAAGAACGAAGCTCGATCCCGACAGAAAAAGGCCGCCCGGTCTCCCGAGCACCGAGGACGGCTACAAGCCGCGCGAGTGGGAAAAGCCGTGCTGCACTGCCCGCGCGCCTGTGGACAACGGTATCAACGCGCTCAGCTGCCGGGGGTCCACGGCACGTAGTCGCCGGTGGCCTGTTGATCCCGGGCGCCCGGGGCGTGCGCTCGCTCACGGCGACGCTGGCTCCTGCAAGCTGAGCGGGCAGTGGGCGCGACCCTAAGCGACCTTTTTTTCGATGTTGGCGAACACACTCAGCTTCAACCACGTCCGGAGATCCCGGGCCAGCTTGCTGCTTCCTGTCAAGACAAGCCGGCCATGCTCGGACGCTTGATCGATGCTCCTGTAGCCGAGCCAAATCTCGGTCATGGATTGCAGGTCAGTCGATACGAAAAGATCCACGTCGAAGCCCGGATCGACGAGGCAGAGATCGACCTCTCTGCCGGGCTCTACGACGAGCCAGTAGTTCCGCTCGGAGACCGGCCTGTCGTTGAAGATGAACTGGACGGTGTTGCGGCGTGACGGCATCGGATCGGTGTTTATCGTTCGCCTGATGTCCCACATCAGCAGGTTGGCGTCGAGATTCTTCAAAGTCGCTTCCGTCGTCACCCATCGATGTCCCCAGACGCCGATGGCTTCGATGATGGGACCCAGCTCCGTTCCGGCTTGTGTGAGGCGATATTCATGCACACCCGGCTCGCGCTCGGCGGCGACGCGCATCACGATCCCGGCGGCTTCCAGCTCTTTCAGCCGCTTGGAGAGAAGGGCCGGCGACATGCTGGGAACGCCCCGCCGCAACTCGTTGAAACGGCTCGATCCCATCACGAGCTCGCGCAGCACGAGCAGCGTCCAGCGCGAGCAGATGATCTCCGCAACCATGGAAACAGGGCAGAACTGGTTGTAACCGCCATCCGACATGTCATTTGCCTCCCCGGCCCCTTCCGGAGGCCAGCAGGCTACGAGCTATCCCACGCCTTGACCAGTTCAGAATCTGTACCGCGCGCTGGTTCAGATCCTGAACTGGAGGCCTTTGCTGGTCCGTGACAAGCCTCGTGCCCACTTCGGAATACGAGGGCCGCTTTCGGGAGGCCTTCCAGGCAAGAGGAGACAAGTGATGTCGGTGATGACGCTGCCCCGCGACTATACGGCCATCAAGCAACGCCAGCACGCGGTCTGGTCGTCGGGTGACTACGCAATGATCGGAACGACACTTCAGATCGTCGGCGAGCGGCTGTGCGAGGCCGTCGATATGCGCGCCGGAACTGCCGTGCTCGACGTTGCCGCCGGCAACGGGAATGCGACATTGGCCGCAGCCCGCCGCTTCGCACGCGTGACGTCCACGGATTATGTCGGCGCACTTCTCGAGCGGGCCAGGGAGCGCGCGGCGGCGGAGCGCCTGACCATCGATTTTCAGGAGGCGGATGCCGAGGCGCTTCCGTTTGCGGACGGCAGCTTTGACGTGGCGCTGTCCACCTTCGGCGTCATGTTCACGCCGAACCAGGACAAGGCTGCCGCCGAGCTCGTGCGTGTGGTGCGCAGAGGCGGCAAGATAGGACTGGCCAACTGGACGCCGGACGGATTCATTGGCCAGCTGCTCAAGCTGGTCGGGACATACGCCCCGCCCCCTTCCGGCATCAAGCCGCCCACCTTGTGGGGCACCGCGGCGCGGTTGGCCGAATTGTTCGCAGGCCATCACATCAACATCTCGGAGCAGACCTTCACTTTCCGCTATGAGTCGCCGGAACACTGGCTGCACGTGTTTCGCTCGTTCTATGGTCCAACCAACCGCGCGTTCGCGACGCTTGATGCCGACAAGGCGGCTGCGCTGGAGGCCGAAATCCTCGATCTGCTTGAAAAATCGAACTGCGGTGGCCGCGACAGCCTCGTTGTTCCCGGCAACTATCTCGAGGTGGTGATTACGCGGAGTTGAGGCTGCGGGAGAGGCCGGTTGGACGTGCCGCTTGGCGCCAGCACCGAATGCCCATGTCAACACAACAGAAAAAGGCCGCCCGGTCTCCCGAGCGGCCTTTCCTGTCCTACGGCGGTTGCACATTGACGGGCGATTTCAGGACTTTGCGCCAGGGGCCTATCTCCCGGCCTGTCTACTCGGCATCCGCTGCAAATCGGGGCAGTCGCGATTCTGGCACCCGAACCGTCGCGATGGTCTCCCATCTCCGTAAGATGAGATGATTAGGCCGCAGCCACGCGACAGGCGCAAGCGCAGCAGCCACGCTGTCCCCGTTGATACCGTTGTCCACAGGCGCGCGGGCAGTGCAGCACGCTATTCTCTTCACCCGCCTGGAAGGGGCCGGTGAAGAGCGGCGCTCAGCTGCCCGGGGTCCACGGCACGTAGTCGCCGGTGGCCTTCGGGCGCTTGCCGCTCGCGAGCGTCGAGCCGCTTGGACGGTACGCATAGGGCGTGCCGGTCAGGTTCGGCACATGCGGCTTTTCCCATTCGCGCGGCTTGTAGCCGTCCTCGGTCGGCGGGGTATCGACGGTGTGATGGATCCAGCCATGCCAGGCCGGCGGGATGCGGCTCGCCTCGGCAAGGCCGTTA
>DATKKX010000143.1:0-4686 GCA_035542775.1 Phycisphaerae bacterium
GCCAAGGGAACTCAAATTCGCGTGATGATAGCGCACAAGGGACACAAGAAGCTGTGATCTCCTGATACCAGGGGGAATAGCCTGTCGTGCGATCAGAAGGGAGTCGAGGCAGGTAAATCCAAGTTCAATGTCGACCATGTAATGCCGCAGAACAACTCCAAAGGAGAGGGATATGTTCGATCGGACATCTCGCCGTGCCGCACTTGGAATGGGGATAGCCAGCATGGCTGCGGTCGCGCTTGGCCGCCCGCGGATCGGTTTTGCCCAGGACATGGCGGACGAAGAGGACGCGATGACCGTCATCGCGCAAGACGGCCGCTTCGCGCAATGGGTAACCTTGATCGATGCCGCCAATCTGGAGCAGCGGACGGCCCATCCCCGTGGTGCGTACACCGCGTTCATCCCGACGGATGATGCGTTCGAGAAATACCCATACGCGGTAAGGAACATTCTCGGCCAGAACCGGGCCCCGGCGCACAGCGATCCATTCAGCATGGAGAACGCCTACCGTGCTGCGTTCGTCGTGCGCACGCATGTGGTTCCTGGGCTGCACCCGATGTCGGAGTTCGAGGGCAAGAAGGTCACGCTCACCAATCTGGCCGGCACGGCGGTCATCATCGACGGCACCCAGGCGGGCGGTGCGACCGTGACGTGGGAATACCAGGGAGGCTTGCTGAAAGCCGGCAAGGGAACGGCGAAGATATCCGGTGCGCCGCTCCGTGCCAACATGGCGCTGATCTACGCGCTTGATCCGATCGAGTTCAACACATACGGCTGAGCGGGGCGGGCGGATTCCGTCCCAGGAGTGAAGCAGGATTCGGGGGGATCGCCTGCAAGGCGGTCCCCGTTGTTGTCACGAAAGAGCGAAGATGAAGGATCATCCGTGCCGACGGCGGGATAATTCGTCACGGAGTGCTCTCTTGACCACCTCCCTTTTCCGCGCTGAAGGTGAGGGGTCGGTCGAAGCCCCGGCGAATTGCGGCGCTGAGCAAAGGTCGCGATGGCGGGGGCTGTTCGTCTCCGGCATCTGCGGCGTCGGCAGGGTGGCCGGCACGGCAGGAGTGGTCGTCCAGACTGGAGGACAAAAGCGATGGGCGCGAACATGGACTCGAACACCGCGACGAACGCGAGTTGGCCGTTGCCGGTCCGTCTGGACGTTCCGCTGCCATGGCAGGACTACCTGATCGACGCGTGGCAGCGTTCGGTGCTGTTCCTGGACGTCTTACGGCAACGCGGCAACAACTACTTCGAGCACAATGAGCGCAAGGCGCCCAATGTCCTCACGTTCCAGGTGGAGTTGATCCTCGACGGACGCACCCTGGAGCGGCCGGTCAACTACGGCCTTGTGCGCATCGTGCCGCCGGTCGGCACCGTGACCGACATGCGCAAGCGGCCCTTCATCGTGTTCGATCCCCGGGCCGGCCACGGGCCGGGGATCGGCGGCATGAAGCACGACAGCGAAATCGGCGTCGCGCTCGCTGGCGGACACCCCTGCTACTTCGTCGGCTTCCTGCCGGAACCCGTCCCCGGCCAGACCGTCGCCGATGTTTGCCAGGCGGAGGGGCGGTTCATCGAGGAAGTCGCCAAGCGCCACCCGGAGGCCGAGGGCAAGCCCTGCCTGATCGGCAACTGCCAGGCCGGTTGGCAGATCATGATGACGGCCGCGATGCGGCCGGACCTGCCGGGGCCAATCATGCTGGCGGGCTCGCCACTCTCGTATTGGGCGGGCGTACGCGGGAAGAACCCGTTGCGCTATCTTGGCGGGCTTCTCGGCGGCACCTGGCTCACGGCGCTGGCCGGCGATCTTGGCAACGGCATCTTCGATGGCGCGAATCTCGTCGCCAACTTCGAGTCGATGAACCCGGCGAACACATTCTGGAAGAAGTCCCACAATGTCTATTCGAATATCGACACCGAGCCGCCTCGTTTCCTCGAGTTCGAGAAGTGGTGGGGCAGCCCGGTCCTGCTGAACGCGGGGGAGATGCAGCAAATTGCCGACGAGCTTTTTGTCGGCAACAAGCTGACTGCCGGACAGATACGCTCGCCCGACGGGTACCGGGTGGACCTGAGAAACATCCGCTCGCCGATCATCGTGTTCTGTTCCCACGGCGACGACATCACGCCGCCCCAGCAGGCACTCGGCTGGATTCTGGACCTTTACGATCACGAGCGCGAGATCGCGGCCGCCGGACAGACGATCGTCTACACGATGCACCAGAGCATCGGCCATCTCGGCATCTTCGTTTCCGGCAAGGTGGCCAAGAAGGAGCATGGCGAGTTCGTGCAGTGCATGGACATGATCGACGTCATGCCGCCTGGCCTGTACGAGGCCGTGATCACGACGCCAGGCAAGGACATCGTAAGGCCGGATCTGGTGGAGGGTTCCTACCTGTTGCAGCTCGAGGCCCGCACGCTTGACGATATCCGGGCGCTTGGCGGGAACACGCCGGAGGACGATCTGCGCTTTGCTACGGCGGCACGGGTTTCGGACATCAACCTTGGCCTGTATCGGACCTTCTGGGCACCTGCGATCCGCATGATGTCGAGCCCGCAGAGCGCGGAAATGCTGCGGGCCATGCATCCGAACCGGCTCCGCTTCAGCATGTTCGCCGACAGCAATCCGTTCATGCAGCCGGTAGCGGCACTCGCCGAGACCGTGCGGGCGAACCGCCGGCCGGTGCCCGAGGATAATCCCTTCCTCGCCGTCGAGCAGGCCGTCTCGGCGTGGATCGTCGGTGCACTGGAGACGTGGGGGAAGGCCCGCGACGACCTGGGAGAAGCCCTCTTCCTCTCGATCTATGGACTTCCGGCGCTGCAGGCTGCGGTGGGGCTCGGCACCGAGGACGCGGCCATGCGTCGGCACATGGACCGCGACCTGCTCCGCGAAGCGAACAACGCACGGCTTGCAGCCGATCTGGGCCGGCGCATCGACCAGGGCGGCTGGGTGGAAGCGTTCGTGCGTGCGTTGATCTATATCCGGCTGCCGGAGGGCAGGGCCGACGAACGCGGATTCGTCGCACTCAGGGAGATCGGCGAGGCCCAGACCGCGGAGAAACGGGTCGGCCTCGCTCACTTCAAAGAGATAGTGAGAGAGCAGTATCAGATCCTGCTGCAGCACGAGACACAGGCGATCGCCGCGCTGCCTGGGCTGCTGCCGAAGGAGAAGGCCGAGCGCGAGAGTTGGCTGACAGCCCTGCGCCGGCTGTGTGCGGCAACGGGCGAGCCGAGCGGCGAGGTGGCACACCGACTGCGCCAGGTCGAGGCGCTGGTTGCCGGCGGGCTGCCAGCCGGTGAGCGCACCAAGATCGGCGGCAAGCAAACCAGGATCGAGGGGACCAGCGATGCAACCGGCAAGCAGCCAGCGGCATGAGAAGTACGAACGGCTGATCAGCGCCGCCCAGGCCCTGCCGCCAGTGGTGACGGCAGTGGCGCATCCCTGTGACCAGGCTTCAATCGAAGGCGCGGTCGAGGCCGCAAAGCTGAGGCTGATTTCTCCAGTGCTTGTCGGGCCGCCCGCCCGGGTACGCGACGCGGCCATGGCGGCCGGTCTCGACATATCCGCCTTCGAGCTCGTCGCCTCCGAGCACAGCCACGACTCCGCCGCCAAGGCGGTAAACCTCGTCCGGCAGGGCAGGGCAGAAGCGCTGATGAAGGGAAGTCTGCACACGGACGAACTCATGGGAGCGGTAGTAGCCCGTGAGACCGGCATCCGCACGTCCCGCCGGATCAGCCATTGCTTCGTAATGGATGTTCCCGGGCACGCCGAACCGCTCATCATCACCGACGCAGCGGTCAACATTGCGCCCACGCCCGAGGAGAAGGTCGACATCGTGCAGAACGCGATCGACCTTGCGCATGTGATGCAATTCCCGGAAGTGCGCGTGGCCATCCTCTCCGCCATGGAGACCGTGAACTTCAAGGTCGAGTCGACGGTGGAGGCGGCTGCCCTCTGCAAGATGGCGGACCGGGGGCAGATTACCGGAGCCTTGATAGATGGGCCGCTCGCGCTTGACAACGCGATCAGCGAGCAGGCGGCGGCAATCAAGCGGATCACCTCGCCCGTTGCCGGGCGGGCAAACGTGCTCGTGGTCCCCGACCTCGAAGCGGGCAACATGCTGGCGAAAAGTCTTTCGTTCCTCGCCGGCGCGGATGCCGCCGGCATCGTGCTTGGGGCGCGCGTACCGGTGATCCTGACCAGCCGCGCCGATTCAGTACTGACACGGCTGGCTTCCTGTGCAGTGGCAACCCTGATGGCCGCGGCGCGGCGCCAGAAGGCTGCCGCGGCAATCCAATGAGGGCGCACCATGACTCTTCCTGCAGACGCAGATCAGATCACGACGCCAAAAGGTGAGGAACGGCTGCCACCCGTCCTGTCAGGGCGACGAGCACTGATTGTCGGCGTCGCGAACGACCGCTCGATTGCCTGGGGTTGCGCGAAAGCGATGCACCAAGCTGGTGCCGAGATCGCCTTGACCTACCTCAACGAGAAGGCACGTCCTCACGTCGAACCTCTGACCCAGCAAGTTGCCGCGCCGATCTTCCTGCCCCTGGAAGTACGCGACCCGACACAGGTGGATGCTTTGTTCGACGCCGTTTCGGAGAAATGGGGACGGCTCGACATTCTTATCCATTCGATCGCCTTTGCGCCGCGCGAGGCATTGGCAGGGCGCGTTGTCGACTGTCCTC
>DATKKX010000144.1:0-2355 GCA_035542775.1 Phycisphaerae bacterium
CTCGCAGCGTGCGGATGGTGCCCAGGTATTCGGGACTGACTCCGGGCCAGCCGGGCAGCCGCTCCTCGACGGCAGCGAGGATCTCGACTCGCTTGATCGAATCCACGCCGAGATCGCCCTCGATGTCCATATCGAGGTTGACCATCTCCCGGGGATAGCCGGTCTTCTGGCAGACGACCTCGAGGACGATTGATTCGACGGAGGAGCCGACGGCAGCCGGTGAAACCGAAGCGGCGGATGCGAGGTTTTCTGGCATCGGAGCCGGGCGTGCTTGGTCGGCTACGGTCTGTGAGAGCGGTTGTTGCACCAGAGATGGTTGCGTGGCGCCTGCCGGCATAGCGCGAGAAACTGGCGACTCGCTCGGCTGGCCGGCGCTACGGGCCAGTAACTGCTGTTGGCCTTCGATCAGTTGCTGGATGGCCCTGTGAGCTTGCTCCTGGCTGGCCAGAAAACGCTGATGGGCCTCGGCGGTTTGTTGCTGAAGCTTCTGCATCGCCAGGAGACCTTCCTGGACGAGTTGAAGCGCGTCGGACAAGGCGGCCCGCGAAGGTGCGCCGGCCGGGATCTGCAAAGCGTCAGGAGTTGAAGGAACTCTCGGTTGCGCTATGGCCAACGGGGCTTTGCCGGCTTCCATCTGTGGGTCAACCTCGCAGGGTTCGCCGGGCGGGCCGTTCTGACCCACCAGGATTCGCGGCGTGTCGTGGTCCGCACAGCGGACTCTACCGGGCTCGTCAGCATCCGCGGTCTTCGGAAGCGTTGCGCGATAGTTCGCGCCGACCAGCGGCACGACCATCTTGGGCTTACGCGGCTCTGGCGCGGGGCGTTCCCATTGCGTCAGCTCGACCGAATGGCCCAGGGCGGCGAGTTGGGCGAGCAATCGAGCCAGATCCAGCACGCCTGCTTCTCGCCCCGCGGAGGCGTCCAACGCGATTGCCTGATGCGGCCGATCACCCAGGATTGCGCGGACCAGCCCGGTCAGCGTCGCCTTGGGGCCGACCTCGACGAACGTCCTGACGCCGGCATCGTAGAGGTTTTCGATCTCGCCGACGAAGTCAACAGGCTTGACCAATTGCTGGCCGAGCAACTCGCGGGCCGCCGCAGGTTCGACCGGATAAGCTCTGCCCGTGGTGTTCGCGAAGACCGGCGTCGCGGCCGGCTCGAAGGCGACGGCTTCCAGGGCATGGCGGAAAGGGCCGACCGCACTCGCCATCAGTTTGCTGTGAAACGCGCCCGAGACTTGCAGGGCCTTGGCAGCGAAGCCTCGCGTACGACAGGCTTCGAAGGCCTTGCCGATCGATTCGCGGTCGCCCGACAGCACACCCTGCTGCGGTGCGTTGCGGTTGGCGATGACGACATCGAGCTGCTGTTCCACGACCAATTTTTTCAATTCGTCGAGCGGGGCGCGGACCGCGAGCATGGTGCCACGATCACCTTCGCCCTCGGCCATCAACCGCCCGCGGAGACGAGAGAGACGATGCAACGTCTCGGCGTCGAAGCGACCGGCCACGCAGAGGGCGATCAGTTCGCCATAGCTGTGGCCTGCCACCATATCCGGTTTGACGCCAAAGCGATTCAGCACGCGGGCCAAGGCCAGACTGACCGCTCCGATCGCCGGCTGGGCGGTGTCGGTCCGTGTGAGCGCGGCAGCGTGGCGCTGCCGGACATCCTCGGAGAATGTGACTGCGGGGAAGACAGCGTCGCTGAGCCGCCGATCGGCATCGTCGGCGGTGGCGTTGGCTTCTTCAAGCGTGGCCATGACCTCGGGGAACGTGCAGGCCAGGTTTCTGGCCATATTGAGGTATTGGCTGCCTTGGCCGGGGAACAGGAACGCGACCTTTCCCTGGGCAGCCCCGGTGCCATAGAAAACGTTCGGCAGGTTCCAGCACTGCTCATCCGCTGATGACGCCAGCTTACTCCTGGCACGATTCAGCAGTTCAGCAACATTGTCGCGGTGTTCGACAAGGAGGATGAGGCGGTGCTGATGCCCTGATGAGAACGCACGGCGTGATGCTGCGGCCTTGTATGCCAGCCAGGTTCGGTCGAAATGCTCCTGCGCCACGTAGGCCGTCCACTCATCCAGGTGCTCGTTCAGATCGGCAATAGTATCCGCTGACAGGGCGACGATCTCCGCGGAACCATCCCAGGCCACCTCCGGCAGGGCCGCCTGATTCTCGTCCAGTACCGCGTGGAAATTGCTGCCGCCGAAGCCGAATGCGCTGACGCCCGCCCGACGGGGGCGCCCGCTGCGCGACACCCACGGCCGCAGATCGGTGTTCAGGTAGAACGGGCTTTCCTCGATTCCCAGCTTGGGATTGGGCTCTTCAACCTTGATTGTCGGCGGCAGGCTGCGGTGAT
>DATKKX010000145.1:0-9546 GCA_035542775.1 Phycisphaerae bacterium
AGCCGTTCACCCTGCGAGGATACGCCTTCCGCCGGCAGCTCAGCGAGATCTCCGGCGGCCTGTGGATCATCTGCGACAACACCAAGCCGGTCGATATCGCCACCACCTGGCACAATGGCACGAAGGTAACCAAGTCGGTCGCGCCGCCGCTGGCCTACATCATCCCGCCACAGTGGACGGAGGTGATCGAGGTGGCCAAGGCCCACGGCCTCCGCTGCGAGCCGCTCGCCGGGCCGGTCACCGCCGAGTTCGAGTCCTATCGCTTCACCGACGTGACCTTCGCGAAGAGCCCGCACGAGGGGCGGTTCCCGGTCACGTTCAAAGCCCAGCCGATCACCGAGAAGCGTACCTACATCGCCGGCTCGGTCGTGATTCCGCTGAATCAGCCCGCCGCCAAAGTGGCCGTCGAGCTCTTCGAGCCCGAGGCCCCGGACTCGCTGGTCGGCTGGGGCTTCTTCGACACCGTCTTCGAGCAGAAGGAGTTCGCCGAATCTTACGTGCTGGAAAAGCTCGCCCGCGAGATGCTCGCCGCCGACCCCAAGCTCCGCGAGGAATTCGAGACCCGTGTCGCCAAGGACAAGGACTTTGCCGGCAGCCCGCACGACCGGCTGGATTTCTTCTACAAACGCTCTCCCTATTACGAGCGCTGGAAGGACGTGTACCCCGTCGGGCGGATCATCAAACCGCTGTCGTTGCCCACCCAACGGTAGAACAAAGCTCTGCTTTGTTCCGCGACGCCATTGGATGGCATGGACAAGTCGGGCTCGCCCGTGCTGCTCCCGCCGCGCCGCGAGGAGCGAGGCTAGTGTCTTGTCCCATCCGGCTCTTCGGGTAGGGGTAGCTCGGACCTCTGGTCTGTGCGTACAGGCCAGAGGCCCGCGCTACCTGAAATTACGCCTGTGACGAAGCACTGGTGCCGCTCGTCGCCGCCGCTTGAAGCCACGACCCGCGCGGAGTAACTTGCCCCGGTTGTTATGTTGATCGGAGCAGACCATGACCAGTGACACACCGCAGTCAAGCGGATCAGGGCCGCCGATGCCCGGCGGGTTCGACCCGGCACAGCTTAAGAGCGCGTTGAAAGCCTTCAAGAAACGCCTCAAGCTGGCCCGGCTCGATGACGAGTCGCGGCTCGGCCACGGCGCCATGACCGGCGGCGGCCGGTCCGGCATCGTCGCCATCCCCGCCCCAGACCGCTATCCCCAGGCGGTGTGGGACGAGTTGGTGCGGCAGGGCAAGCTGCGCTACTCGGGCCACGGGCTGTACGAGCTGCTCGACAAATCGTGAGCAGACCTCCCCCGCTGAGGATGCAGGCCACGGAATCGTCCCACGGGCAAAGCAGCTTTGCCCATGCCACCCTTCCCCGTCATCGCCAGCCGGTCGCCACCCACGGCAGGGCCTTGAGGTCCGGCAGCGCCCGGTCGATCCGCCGCAGGTAGGCGCTCATGCTGCCGGCGTGGTGCTGCACGTGGCGGAGGGTGTAGATGTACAGCTCGCCGCGGGAAAACTTACGCCACGAGAAGCCCGACGGGCCTTGCATGCTCTCGCGTGTCTCGGCGGCCAGCGTGTCGATCATCTTCTGCCGGCAGATGGCCGCATAGGCCAGCGTGTCTTCCTGGCTCAGGCCGGGGCTCAGCGCCGGGGAGCGCTCGTCGCCGCCGCGGCGATGGAACTCGCGGAGCTTGAAGGCCTCTTCGCTGGGCGAGAGATAGAGATCAACGTAGAACAGCGCGTGGTAGGCGATCTGCCGGAATGCGTCGTTGGCGATCTTGCCTTCCCAGTGCTCCGGCGGACACATCCGCACGCACTCGTTCAGCATCGACAGCGCCGCCTCGAACTGACCGGTGATAATCTGCCTGACGTATTCGATCATGACCAGCCCTCCTTATCTCGCCGGACGACGCCGAGTGTAAGCGAATGGGGCGCGTCGCCCAAGTCCTATGTCGGCGGCGCCGCCAGCCAGCCGGCATCGAGCACGCCCCACAGGCCAATCAATATGGCGTCGGAGGCGTCATGTCGCAGCGACGTGGGCCGCGCGGCCTGCGACCACTCGATCACCTGACGGGCCAGCTCCTCGGCCTTGCGCTTGGCCTGCCGGCCACTTCGCTGATCGCGGGCATAGAGCAGCCGCTTCCGCCAGGTCTCGGCAGCGATTCGCTTCAGCGGGATGCCGCGCCGCGCCGCCTCTTTTTCCCAGATGGCGCAGATCGGGCCGCCGCCCTCGACGCAGATGATCGCGAGATCCGGGATCTGCCCAAGCAATCGATGCACCGCCCGCCGCAGCGCCGGCGGATCGGCGAAATGCTGTGAGCGATACCACTGCAAGCGACCGTCGCCGCTGAACAAAGCCAGCCCGGTCGTCAGACCGAGATCGACAGCCAGCAGGCAGCGGGATGGCGCAGGCTCTGTCATGGCCGGTCGTTTGTGCCGGCGGGACCGCACAACAGGTCGATGTAGGACTCGGCGATCAGGTCGCGATTGTCGATCTCGAGCTTCTTCATCAGCTCCGTCGCCACTGCCCGACCCTGCTCGTCGGTCTGACCCGGCGACAGCATCACCTCCAGCTCGATGAACCAGCCCCGGTGGGCGACAAGATCGATATGGATGCGGGTGTTGTCTACGAGGAAGAGGGACCGCGTCTTGCAGACCACGCCGCGGACTCCCAGCGCCGCAGTCAGCAACGTCTTCATCGCCGCCGCATCGGCGATAGGGATTGGGAGATAGTCCGATCGCTTGGGGCCGGTCTGATCGCTTCGCTGGTAGTAGATCAACTCCGCCGGTCCGCCGGACTCACGCAGCTTCAGGCGCCCGCAAGGAACGTTGAAGTAGGTGTCGGTCTGTCTCAGCTCCCGCCCGGCGGTGCCGCTCAACGTAGCGGCGATGCCCCGCTGCCGATCCGGTGCTCGGGCTCGCGCCTTGATCTCGATGTTTGCGAGCATGACAGTATCATACCTCAATTCGCGGCGGACGGGGCTGTAATATCTGGCGTGCCGCCGCCGCAAGGCAGGGCCATGAACCGATACATCCTCGGCCTGGACATCGGCGGAACCAAGACAGCGGTCATCCTGGGCGACTTTGACGGGCAGATTCTGGACCGCGTTGACTTTGCCACCCGCCCGGAGCGGGGTTTCCAACAGACGTTCGACCAGTTGATCGAGGTGCTTGGGCAGGTCCGCGCCAAGGCCGACCAGGCCGGGCACGCCCCCACCGTGGTCTCGGTCTCGATCGGGGGACCGCTGGAGATCGAGCCCGGCATCATCCACTCGCCGCCCAACCTTCCCGGTTGGGACGACATCCCGCTGAAGGACCTGCTCGCGGAGCGAACCGGCCTGCCGGTGTACGTCGAGCACGACGGCAATGCCGGGGCCCTGGCCGAATGGTACTTCGGTGCCGCCCGCGGCGCCCGCAACGTCATCTTTCTGACCATGGGCACCGGCTTCGGTGGCGGGCTCATCCTCAACGGCGATCTGTACCGCGGTACGACCGATCTGGCCGGCGAGGTAGGTCACCTGCGAATCGCGCCAGGCGGACCGATCGCCTTCGGCAAGGCCGGCTCCTGGGAAGGCCTTTGCGGCGGAAACGGAATCGCCCGCCAGGCAATGGAGCGATTCCCGACCAGATGGAGCGCAACAGGCGTAACCGCCCGTGATCTGGCGGACCTGGCGAGGGCTGGCGATCAAGATGCTTTGGCGGTCTGGAAGGAAGTCGGCCGCAATCTCGGTCTTGGCCTGGCGATTCTCATCGACGTGCTCAACCCCGAAGTCATCGTGATCGGCTCCCTCGCGGTGCGTCTGGGCGAACTGGTGCTCGGCCCGGCACGCGAGGAGCTGAAACGCGAGGCGCTCCCCGGCGCGGTGGCCGCTTGCCGCATCGTCCCGGCGGCGCTCGGCGAGCGGCTGGGCGACGTGGCGGCATTGTGCGCCGCGATCCGCGCCGGCACGGGCTCGCCACGGCGGCGAAAGCCGAAGGGGACGCAGCCGGACTCGGCATGAGAATCTCGATTCACGCAGACCGATCATCAGCATCGGAGAATGGAGGACCCAATGGACCATCGAATCGATCGCAGAACGTTTTTGAAGACTGTCCCGGCTGTCACGCTGCTGGCCGCGGAAGCATCCGCCCTCGCCCAGGAAGCCGGCGAAAAGCCTCCTTCAATGCAGCCTGCCGCGGCACGGCCGGAGCCGGTCGGCGACTTGCAGCCGATCATCCTTCCAAAACCCCAGACAGACGGCGGCAAATCGGTACTGGCGGCCCTGCAGGAACGAAAGACCATCCGCAGCATCAGCGACAAAAAGCTCGCTGCGCAGGAGCTGTCGAATCTGCTGTGGGCGGCGTTCGGCGTGAACCGCGAGCATGGCCCGTCCGGGCGACTGGGAAGAACGGCAGCCTCAGCCAGCAATTCGCAGGAGATCGACCTGTACGTTGTCATGCCCGAAGGGATCTACCTCTACGAAGCGGTTCCGCACCGCCTCGTCCCCGTCGCCGCCGGAGACAAACGCGAGAACGTCGGCGGTCACGGCCGCCGCGGCTCCGCGATCAAGGCCCCGGTGAGCATTGTCTTCGTGGTGGATATCGCCCGGTACAGCCAGGCGCCGTTTCAGGAGCCGGGGCTGAAGGACCCGGAGGTGCAAAAGTCGTACTACAACGTGGCGACAGGTTTGATTGCCGGGAACATCTATCTGTTCGCGGCCTCGCAGGGCTTGGCGGCCTGGTTCCACAACTGCAATAAAACCGCCCTCGCCGAACAGTTGAAGCTGCGACCCGACCAGCGCGTGCTGTACGCCCAAACGGTGGGATATCCGGAGTAAGGCCCGCCCCGACGCCTTTATCGGGAGGACCGGCCCTAGCCCTGCCCGGCACCCTCCCCGCACGGGCTCTGCTTGCCATGCTGCGCCGGACGTGAAATACACCGGCGATCCGCTTCAAATCCGGACCGTTTTTTGATATAATGCAGCCCGGACGCGGAACCTCCAGCTTGGTTCGGGGCCTCCGTGCCACCGCTCTCCCGGGCGCCGATGCTGGGAAAGGCACGTCTCATCCGGTTGGGAGGGAGCAAATCATGTTCGTTCGCATTCCCGCAGTCGCGTCCCTCGCGCTCGCAACGGTCGCGTCGACGCCCGCGTTGGCACAACTCATGATGGTTGACGATCTGCCGGGCACCTTCGTCGACATCTCCTCCACGGGCACTCCGTTCCACCTTTCGGGCGACCTTTCCACCACGATCACGAGCACCGTATCGAATGCAGTTTTCCCCGCGGGTGACGTGGTGGTCTCGAACAACGGCGGCATCGCTTTCGGCAGCCCGCCGAGCACGACGCTCGCCGCGATCAACCAGCCCATCCCCAGCACGCAGGCATTCGGCGGCGGCCAGTCGCTGCTTCCCTATTGGGACGACATCGGCAATACCATTGGCGAAATCGAGTGGGAGCACAAGCGGGCTTCGTTGATCATCCAGTGGACCCAGAAGCCATTCGAGGGAAGTACCGATACAGCGACTTTCCAGATTCAGATCTTTGACGGCGTGCCCTATCCTCCCGCCGGCGGGATATACGCCCAGTTCATCTATCTTGACATCGAGCAGCCACGCGCTGGCGGCGGCGCCAGCGCTACTATCGGGTATCAGAACGGACCAGCCGCATACAACGACGTGCAATGGAGCGTCGACACGCCGGGCGCCGTGGCCAATGGCACGGTGCTCTCGCTCATCCCTGAGCCGGCCACGCTGACCTCACTCGGCGTGCTGCTCCTGGCGATCAGGAGCCATCGGCGCGGGCTCCCCTTTCTGCGGTAGCAGTGCCCGATATCGCCCTGCCTCGACACTGTTTCCAGCCGTCTCGTACAGCTCGATAATCGAGCGGAGCACCTCCATCGTTTCCTGCCGCGGCAGAGGCTTTCTGGCGTTCAACACGCTGAACGCCGCCAGCAAATCCACCTCAGCTTCGTCGGGACGCCCAAGCGCCAACCGGCATGCACCCAACGCGGCTTTCGCTCTGGCAGTCATGACATGCTCCGGCGATCGCTTCTGGCTGATGATCTCCACCGCATCAATCAGCAGCGGCTCTGCATCCTGTGCGTCCCCTCGTTCCAGCCGGATGCGTCCCAGCAGGTACTTCGAATCGCCGATCGCGGTGGGCTTCTGGTCGCCTTGTCCGGCCAACCGCAGCCGCACGCCAAGGCATTCAAAGGCATATTGCTCCGCCCGTTCATAGTCTTTCATCTCGCGGTAGAGATTGGCCATGTGGCCCAGTATCGCGGCAACGCTCTCGTTATCGCCGAGGCGAAGCTTGTCTTGACAAATATCGAGCCCTTCCGTGTAGAGCGATTCTGCTTCCGAATAATTCCCCTGAGCCTGCGCCACGAGGCCGAGATTGACAAGGCTGACCGCGACTTTGGAGTGGACCGGCCCGTGGACGGCCTTGCGCAGATCGAGCGCCTCGCGGAAGAGCTTCTCTGCCTCGCCGTAGTCTCCCTTATCACGAAGCAGCAGGCCCAGCTCGTTCATGCTGACGATGGTGTCGGCGTGGGCATCGCCCAGCACGCGCCTGCGTGTGTCCAGGGCCTCGCGGAGCAGCGGCTCGGCCTCATCGGCGCGGTCAAGCCGAGTCAGGACCCCACCGAGGCTGGCCATGCTGGCTGCGATCTTGACGAAGGACTTTTCGGCGCCGACGGCATTCTGCCGGATGGCGAGGGCCTCGCGAAACAGCGGCTCGGCCTTGGCGGAATCGTGCAGTGTGTAATAAAGGTGGGCCAGATCATTCAAGGTCTCGGCGACATCGGCATGATTTTGACCCAGCAGCTCCCGGCGGACCGCCAGGGCCTGCCGGTACATCGGCTCAGCCTGATCGTACTGGCCGCGGTCCTTCAGCAGCCAGGCCCAGTCGTTCAGAATCTGCGCCACCATGACGTGCCTGTCGCCGAATCGCTCGCGGCAGGCTTCCAAGGCCGCCGCGTACAGCTCCTCCGCCTCGGCGTATCGGTCCTGGGCATGCAGAACGGCGGCCAGTTCGCACTCGGTGCTGGCCGTGTCCGGATGGCGCTCGCCGAAACCGGCACGGCGGATCTCCAGCGCCCGTCGCAGCTCGCGCTCCGCCTTGTCATAGCAGGCTCGCTGGGCGTAATAGTGCCCGAGCGTATGGCGAACGTCCGCCTCTTCCAGCGGGTAGCGGTTGAATGCCGAGTCCACTTGCGCGGCCACGTGATCGAGCTGATCGACGAACCGCACGTCCGCCCTTTGAGCTACGTCCGGGTCGGCGTAGCCGAGGGTTTCTCGCAGGGAATTCTTCACGCGGCCGGCACGCTCAGCTTCTGCGTGGGCAGCCTGCTCAGCCTGCCGGGCGCGGTCCCGCTCGGCGATGATGCGGAAGAACGAGCCCGCCATTATCAGAACGATTACCGCCAGAGCGATGCCGCTGACAACCGCGACACCGCGATGCCGCCGTACCAGTCGCGCTGCCCGCCTGCCGATGCCCGCGCGACGAGCACTGATGGCTTCACCGGCGAGAAACCGGCGGATGTCCACCGCGAACTCGCCGGCGGTCGCATAGCGACTTTGCGGCGATTTCTCCAGGGCCTTCAGCAATATTGCGTCCACGTCGGCGTCGATCCCGTGCCGCAGAGACGAGGGCCGGGGCGGAGGCTGATTGGCAATCCGATCCAGGACTACTTGCAGCGGGCCGTCAACCTCGCAAGGCAGCTTGCCGGTCAGAAGCTCATATGCCATTACCCCAAGCGAATAGACATCGCTGCGGACGCTGACCTCGTCCGGCAGCCCGCGAGATTGCTCCGGCGACATGTAGGCCAACGTTCCCAGCAGTTGCCCCGGCTCCGAGAGCGTCAAGCCGGCGCTGCCGCCGGCCCGCGGCTCGATGGCCTTGGCCAGCCCGAAATCCACTATGTGCGGGTGGCCCGCGCCATCGAAGAGTACGTTCGAGGGTTTCAGGTCCCGGTGCAGCACGCCGCGCTGGTGGGCGTAATCCACCGCGTCGCCGACGGTGGCGATCAGCGTCAACGCTGCCCCCGGCTCAACGCTCCCGCGCGGCAGGGTTTCGTCCAGAGGCTTGCCCTCCACAAAGTCCATGGCGTAGAAGTACCGGCCGTGGTGAAGGCCCGAACCGAGCACCGACACGATGTTGGGATGCTGCAGGCGGGCGATCAGCTCAACTTCTCGCTCGAATCGCCGGCGAACCGTTTCGGCGGACTTCGCGGCGGCGATCAGGAACTTGACCGCCACCCGCCGACCGGTCGACCGCTGATAGGCCTCGTACACCACGCCCATCCCGCCGCGACCGATCGCATCGATGATGTAGTAGTCCTCCAGATCGGGCATCTCGGATGCGGAGTCTGACGCCGAGTCTGATAGAAAGTGGGTATCGGTCCCGACGCTCTCCAACGACGGCCGCGCCGACGAGCCGCCGAGTCCCCTCGGGCCATGGGCGCACTGCGAAATCCGACGCAGTGCTTGATCGCGAAGCCCAGCCCGATCGGACAGCTCGCCGTGCTCGTCGAGCAATGCATCAATGGACTCCCGTCGGCCGCTCTTGCGGACCTCGAGGAATCTGGCGACCAGCTCGGCCACAACCACCTCGGGGGGGTCGTTCATGGCCTCACGCCTCCTGGAAGTCGGCGATCCTGGATGCAGAGAGCATGAGAGATGACCTCTCCTTCCCGCTCATTGTACACCCTTGCCGCCATCCCATTTCCCGCGATTTTGTTCTTCGCCTGCCACTCGATGGGTCGACCGCTCGGCTGTATCCTACTCCGATATGGATGGTCCTGACAGCGGCGAGCCCAACGCCCTTACCATCGAAGCCTGGTGCCGGCTGGCGGCGGACGGCAACGTTATCGCGCTCGAGCGGCTCTTATGGGTCCACCACAGCCGACTGGCCGGTTTTGCCCGCCGCAAGATCGGAACCGACTGGCAGGGCCGGATCGATGTGGACGACCTGCTCCAGGATGCGTACGTCGACATCTTCCAGACCATTGGCAACTTTGCCTACCACGACGAAGACTCCTTCTATCACTGGGCCACGCGCATCATCGAGCACAGGTTCATTGACCGGGTCCGGTCGCTGCGGCGAAAGAAACGCGACGCAGGCCGGGAAGTAACCGTGCCCGACCGTTCCACCTCCCGCCACGAGTCCTTCCTCGATCGCTGCT
This sequence comes from Phycisphaerae bacterium, assembly GCA_035542775.1. GTDB lineage: Bacteria > Planctomycetota > Phycisphaerae > UBA1845 > UTPLA1 > DATKKX01. The sequence continues at coordinate 9,154 of DATKKX010000145.1, forward strand.
TTCGCGAGACGGTCACACCCAGCCGGATCATGCGGCGCGAGGACGCGATCAATGCCCTGATGACCTGCATCGCCAAGCTCCCTGAAGACTACCGCCTGGTGGTGCGTCGTTATCACCTGGAGGAGGTGCCATTGTCGGTCATCGCCGCCGATCTCGGCCGCTCCGAGGATGCAATCCGCCGCATGGCTTCACGGGCGGTCGAACGCCTCACGACCTGCCTCCGCAACGCCTCCCGCTACTTCAGCAGCCACGATGCTCCGTAGAAACCCTTAAACCAATCTTCTGTGGATGGCCGTTATATGGTTCATGGACCCACAACGAAGCATGACTCGCTCGCCTAAGGCGTTGGCCAGGATGGCCATGCGGGTGGCTCGCCGGGCGTTGCCCGCCTAT
>DATKKX010000146.1:0-10110 GCA_035542775.1 Phycisphaerae bacterium
GTGATCCCAACCCATGCCCGCAGCCTTGCGCGATGGCGGCGGACGTGAATGGTGACGGCCTGGTGAACGGCGGCGACATTGAGGCGTTCCTCGATTGCATTCTGTCGGGTGATACGCCGACCGGCAATTGCAGATGCGGTGATTTCACGGGCGACTTGGTGGTGAACCTCGACGACGTGGGATGGTTCGTGCAGTTTCTGCTCGGACGCCCGCCCGCCATGGGCGGATGCTGCAACGGGTCCGCCCAGTGCCGCGTCACCACGGAGGCGAACTGCACGGCGGCGGGGGACGACTATCTGGGCGACGGCTCGACGTGTGAAGGCGATCCCTGTTGCCGTGTGCAGTTGAACATGGGCAACTTCATCAGTATGCGCTGGCCGACCACGGTGAGCGCGGCGGGGCAGCCCCTCGGCGGCAGCTGTGAGTGGTACGCCGACTATGCCGGCACGGGGAGAGTCTCGCTGACGCCGACGGGTGATTGCACGGTGAGGATTCAGGGGACCGCTCTGAGCAGCGCGCGGAACGATGTAAGCGTGAGGGTGGTGTATACCACGCCGGGCGGACAAAGCTGTGAGACTGCCGCGCAAGCGACGGTCGGCGAGCTGCGGCTCAAGCGGCTGACGTTCACGGGAACCGGCATGCAGAACGTGGCCCGGGATTCCAGCGGTTCCAGCTACGGATCGCCGCAGTGGCAGGATACAAATGGCGATGGTGACGCGTCGGATCCGAACGAGTCGCGATTTCCGGTGGCCTACCCGCGCAACGCCAGCGTTGGGGTTCGAGACGTGAGGTTCGCGGTTTCGCCGACCTGGCTGATCAGCGGCAGCACGCCGGTGCGAGGCACGGGGCCGGACGGCGACTCCTATCAGGGTACCGGCGTTCTGTCCGGCGGAGAGTTCATCGTGTCCGCCACGATGACTTCGACCGATCCGTTGCCGAATACGGTGAAGTTCTACAACACCTACAACATCACGTGGGAGATCGCGCTCGATGGCGTCAACTACTGCTATGCCGGCACCAGTGACAATCGCGTGTACGTCACGCTGAACACGCCGACCACCAGCCCGTTGTACGAGACCTGCATCGAGCTGGCATGCGCGGGCGCCGATGGCGCGAGCACCGCGTCGGCGGCGGTGGCCGGCATCTGGGCCCAGTTTCCCGACGCCGATGTTCGCCGCAAGCCGATTGATGGGTACAACATCCCTGACGGCGTCCGGATGGGTTACTGGCGGCCGATTCCCGGTGTGGCTCAGAGCCTGTCGGGCATGCTGGCGTCGCCCATCGGCAACGGTTCGTGCGTGGCATGGTCGTACCTGCTGCAATCGTGCATTCAGACGCAGGGGATCAGCGGCGCGACGGTCAGCCAGATCACCGCGAATACCACGGTCTGTCCGGGAGCATCAGGCTTCCTGGTGAAGTCATGGGCGTTCGGCGGCAATATCCGCACCGGCTCGAATGGAATCTGCCAGAGCACACTGCTCGGCGATGATGTAGCCATCGTCGCCTCGGGCAACGGCTTTCCATTCAGGCCGTGCGTGACCAAGGGATCAGACGGCGTGCTCAACACCGTTCCCGCGGGCGACGATGTCCTCGCGGGGGATGAGATCAACACAGGGCCGAACGGCATTTGCGAAACGACCAAAGTGGGGAACGATGTCCAGGTGATCCCGGTGGGGAGCGGGAAAGCCGGCGAGGTCTCCATTCTTCCCGGCCCCAACGGCGTGATCGACAGCACTCTTGGCGGTGACGACACGTACGTCGTCGGAACGCCGGGCGGCGGGATGTATCCGTACAGCATCGGAAGCTCGGCGAGCAATCTGCCCGGGGTCCAGGGGCAGGATAATCCTGAACCGCCGGAGGCCTTTTACAATCACTTCATCGTGCGGTACAGCGGCCAGATCTACGATCCATCCTATGGGGCCGGTCCCTTTCCGACGGAGAACTCGCACGAGAATGCGGCGATCGACGGTATTCGATCCGGCTCCGCCGCGAAGACCAACAATCCGCAGGTCCAGGAGCTGTACTACGAGTAGGACGCACGACTGACCCGCGAGGCGCGACGGGCGTCCTCGCCTTGGAGATAGACAGATGAGCACGACCCGAACTTCTCTGATGCCGGCGCTGCTGGTGGCGATCGCCTGGTCCATGCCTCTTTTGGCGGATGAAGTCCTGCCTGACTCCGTTCGTTCCGGGCAGGGGCAGTGGCTTGCGGACCAGAATCGATCCGGCCTGTTGTCCGTCGGCAGCCTGAAGATCTCGGATGGCGCCACGGAGTATGGCTGGTTGTTGACGCCTTTGCAGGCCAATGGAGATGAGTGGCAACCGAAGCCGACGCATCTCGTGCAGGCGGCTCGGGAGTATGTCCGGTTTCCTTCGCGGGCGGACGCTCTGCGGCTGGATGACGGCAGTTGGATGATCATCGCCGACTTTCACGGCGGCGGAACGCGTATCCTGCAATATGCCCACGTGTCCGGCGACATCTTCAAGCCTCAGGAAGGAGCATCGAGCCGGTCGGCCTCCACACCCACGATGATTGTCGAGGTTCGGGTGAAACCCTCGTCAGACGCTCCGGTCATGAGACTCCAGGATCTGTGCTGCCCCCGGCTGCTGGCTCACGACGGCAGCACCTGGGTGATCGCCTCGGCGTTGTACGCGGACAAGCCGTTCGCCGGCCTGACCTGGATCGCCAAGGCCGAGCCCGATGGCCGGGCACTGAATGGTCTTGCCATCGGCGACGGGGTAGATCCCCGCATCGTTCGACACGGTTCCGGCTTCGTCTGTGCGGTCAGGGCGCTTCGTGAGAACCAGACGCTGCTCGATGCCGCCCCGGTTGTGCTCTATCGCAGCGACGACTTGAGGGCGTGGACGCCGATGGCGGCGACCGGTCTCACGGCGTCGTTCCACGACTACGACATGGTTTCATCCGGTGGCACTCTCTGGATTGCCGGCGTTTCAGGCGACACGGAACCGAAGAACGTCTTGTTCAGTTATGACGCCACGACCGGTGCATGGAAATTGCAGGGCCGCAGTTCGGGCACGGCAGCGAGGCAGGCCGGCGTGCATCTGCTGCCGGCTGCCGGCGCGGGCGAAGCGAGACCCAATCTCGTCTGTCATGAGGGGAGCACGTTGAAGAAGACCGAGCTGCGGCGGGAGTGAGGTCGGACCCCGGCGCGGCACGTGGCCGGCGGGGGATCATGTCTCTGTGATCTGCACTCAATAACCTGGAAGGTGGAGGGCTGTTCGTACTCCACGTCGGCCACGCGCCACGGCGGGCAGGCTCGGGGCCGACGCTACGGGTCTGCGGAGGCGGGAGCGAAGGTCACCTTCAGTGAGATCTCATCCCCGGTGAGCGTCGGTTCCGAGATCGTGCCGCAGCGCTCAAACAGGTGGATCGCGTGCTTGTTTTCGGTGGGGACGTCCACGGTAAAGCCCGGCAGGCCGCGCTGGCGGGCGATCTCTGACAAGCGGTGAATGAGCTCGCTGCCGACGCCCTTGTTCTGGAAGCCGTCGGCCACGACGAAGCCGGCCTTGCCGTAACCGGTGGCCGGATCAATGACGTACAAGCCCAGACCAATGACGCGGGTGATGACATCCTCGCGAACGGAGGCGACCAGCGTCATTTCCTGGTCATAGTCGATGGTGCAGAACGCCTGCAGGCCGCGGCCATGGAACGGCTCCTTGACGTCGAAGAACCGGCGGTAGATCCGCTCCTGGGTGAACTTGTAGAACATCTCGTGCAGCATCGCCTCGTCGGTGGGCTTGATGGGGCGGATGCGGTAGCTCATGCCGTCCTTGGTTGCGGCGGAGAACTCACATTGCTTGGGATATTCCGCTGTCTTCACGACCGGCTCGGCCTGGTCGCGGTAGACGTAGCGGCGGTGCCTGGCTTCGGCGAGCAGCCACGAGCGAAACTTCGGATGCGCAATCTGAATCAGCGCCATGGCTCGTTCGCGGACGGTTTTCCCGTGCAGATAGGCGATGCCGTATTCGGTCACCACGAAATGCACGTCGCCCCGGGTGGTGACCACGCCGGCGCCGTCGGTCAGTCGGGGCTTGATTCGCGAGACGTTGCCGTCCGCCGCGGTGGACGGTAACGCGATGATCGGCTTGCCCCCCTTGGCTTTGGCGGCCCCGCGGATGAAGTCCACCTGGCCCCCGATGCCGCTGTAGAAGCGATCGCCGATGGAGTCGGAGCACACCTGCCCGGTGAGATCCACCTCCAGGGCGGTGTTGATGGCGGTCATGTAATCGTGCTGGGCGATGACGGAAAGGCTGTTGGTGTAGTCGACGGGGTAGATTTCGACGGCGGGATTGTCGTGCACGAAGTCGTACACGCGTTGAGTGCCCATGACGATGCTGGCCACGATCTTGCCGCGGTGCAGGGTCTTCTTCATGCCCGTGATGATGCCGCGCTCAGCCAGGTCGGCCACGCCGTCGCTGAACATCTCGCTATGGATGCCGAGGTCGTTGTGGCCGGACAGGCATTTCAGAACGGCGTCCGGCAGATTGCCGATGCCCACCTGGATGGTCGCTCCGTCCATGATGAGGCGGGCAACATTTTCGGCTATTGCGGCGACCTCCTCGTCGGGCGGCGGGAGGATCATCTCCGGAATCGCGTGGTTCACTTCGACCAGATAGTTGATACGGTCGACATGGACCAGGGATTCGCCGTAGGTGCAGGGCAGTTGCGGGTTCACTTCGGCGATCACGAGCCTGGCGGCATCGATGGCAGCGGGGGTGATGTCCACTTCCGGCCCGAGGCTGCAGTAGCCGTTCCGGTCCGGTGGGGTGACTGAGATCAGGGCGACGTCGATGGCGATACGCCGCTGGCGGATCATCATGGGGATCTCGGAGAGAAAGGCCGGCGTGTAATCGGCGCGGCCCTCGGTCACTGCCTGGCGGACGTTTCCACCGATGAACAGTGCGTTGTGGCGGAAGCGGGATTCATACTTCGGTTCGACGTAGGGCGCGACACCCAGGGTGAGCAAGTGCAGTATCTCGTTGTCCGCGGTAGGAGCCCTGTCGTCCACCAACTGCGGGAGCAGACCGAGCGGGACGGTCGAGCCGCCGGAGATCAGGATCCGGTCCCCGCGACGGATGTGGCCGATGGCTGCCTCGGCTGAGGCGATCTTGTCACGGTAGCGATCGCGCCAATCGGGTGCGGTTCTGGTCGTCGTTCGGGCGTTATCTGGGGCTGCCATGCGTTATCCTTGGCCCAGGGTGGTGAGCCGGGCTCGGTTAGCAGTTTGCGTGCCAGGGGCTCATTGCCGGCGGTGCCTGTTGGCCGTTCAGGATACCATGCGCGGAACCGCCGCCAAAGGAGGGATACAGCCTGCCATGGCACAAAGGCTCCGCCCGGAAGGTGGTCAATCAGCCCATAGATTACAAGCTCCGTTGTGGGGTGGGGCGCCGTAAAGCTAGAATACGTCGAATGCTGTCACAGGCGGTGCGATTCACCCGTCGTCGAGGTCAAGAGGAACAATACAGTGTGAGTCGTATTTGCGACTGTGGGCGGCGCCGGCCGCTTGCCAGTACTGAAAAGCGGGGCGAGCGGCGCAAAAAGGACTACATAGGCTTTTGTAAATGTGCTCTGAAAGCCGAAAAAAAACTCGCCTTGACTTGATCAGCCCGGTAGCATGTACCCAGGTCGGGAATGGGGCGGAAGAGCATGTACGCGGCTGGCAAGTGTTTTCCTCGGAGCATCGGTTGTCATGGAAGACCCGTATGTTGTGCGAGAGAAAGCGCTGCGCATGGCCATCCGGACCGGCGTGGCACCTGACTTGGACTTCGTTTGGGCGAACCAGCGGAGGGACGGCAGCCGTATGTGCTTCGGCTCGTTTGAGCCGACGTGCGACCGCATGTGCCACTGGTATGGACGATGCAGAGCCCTCTCCGCCGAACCCGTCGACTCCTCCTGGCATCCCGCTCGGGAGGAGCTCTCCACCACCCAGTGCAGCGAGGCCGCCGCCAGGATCACGGAGCGGTGGGTACCGCCCTCGGTCCGTCGAACCGCGCCTGCGGTCCGTCGGCGCCCGTCGCTACAACCTGAGGATGGCGGGGGAGATATTTGAGGAAATCAGGCAGTACGTCGGGTTCACCGCCGAAGATGCGGCGGCTCTGGCGCAGTTGCGCGAGCCGTTGCGGCCGTATCTTCCCGGCATCGTCAAACAGTTCTACGAAGTGATCGACCGGCTGCCGAAGGCCCTGCAAGTGCTGACCGGGAGCGGCGCGGAGCTTGGGCGGCTTCGCGAGGCCACGCTCAACTGGCTGATCGAGCTGTTCTCGGGCACTTACGATGCCCGCTATTACGAGGAGCGGTGCGACATCGGGCGGGCCCATCTTCGCGTGGGGATGCCGCAGCATTACATGTTCGCCGCCATGAATGTCCTTCGCCTGGCGCTGGTCGAGCGGATCCAGGCCCTGCAGCTCGACGACGGACCGGGCAAGATCGCCGCTCTGCACCGGCTCCTGGACATCGAACTGGCGATCATGAATGACGCCTATCGGGAGGATTTCGTCCGGAGAATTCAGGAACGGGAGCACGCCCAGTACCAGCAGCGGCTCAGCGAATCGGAGCACCTGGCCAGCGTCGGCCAACTGGCGGCTTCCCTGGCCCATGAGATCAAGAACCCGCTGGCGGGCATCAGCGGGGCGATTCAGATCCTCGGTTCCGGTCTGAGCGAGAACCATCCGCACAAGGAGATCATCGGCGAGGCCCTGCGGCAGATCGACCGGCTGGACGCGGCGGTGAAAGACCTGCTGGTGTACGCCCGACCCAAGCCGCCGAACACCAAGAAGCAGAGCCTGGATGCGATCATCGAGCGGGCCCTGATCCTGCTGCGCGAGGAGCCGGCGTTCCGCTCGGTGCGGGTGCACTGCAAAGGGCTGGATGGCGAGCACCAGGTGGTCGTAGATGAGGCCCAGATACAACAGGTAGTCTCCAACCTGCTGCTGAACGCCGCGCATGCCTGTGAAAACGACGGAGAAATCACCTGTCGCGTCCGGCAACTTCCGGCCAAGATACGCATCATCGTGGAGGACAACGGCAAGGGCATGCCGCCGGAGGTGCTGGCCCGCGTGTTCGAGCCGTTCTTCACCACCAAGGCCCGCGGGACGGGCCTGGGTCTGCCGATCTGCAAGCGGATCGTCGAAGCTCACGGAGGCACGATCGACATCCAAAGCGTGGTCGGGAAGGGAACTCGAGTCACCGTTGAAATACCCAGTTGATCATGGTCAAACCACGCATCCTTATCATCGAAGACGAAAAACTGATCCGATGGTCTCTCCGGCAGCGGTTCTCGGAGGAGGGCTACCAGGTCGATGACGCGGAGAACGCCACGGAGGGTTTGGACAAGCTTTCGCGGGCCACTTACGACCTGGTGATGCTGGACTACAAGCTCCCCGATTTGAGCGGGCTGGACGTGCTGCGGCGGATCCGCGAGGACGATCAGGACATCGTCGTGCTGATCATGACGGCGTACAGCAGCGTGGAGAACGCCGTGGAGGCGATGCGTCTGGGGGCCTACGACTACGTCAGCAAGCCGTTCAAGATGGACGCGTTGATGCTGACGGTGAACAAGGCCCTGGAGACCACGCGGCTGAAGCGGGAGGTGCGAGATCTCCGCTCGCAGATGCAGAAGAAATTCGGCTTTGATCGCATCCTGGGCCGCTGCCCGATCATGCTGAAGCTTTTCGAGCTGATGCGCGACGTGGCGGCCAGCGGGGCGTCGACCATCTTCCTGCGAGGCGAGAGCGGCACCGGCAAGGACCTGGTGGCCAAGAGCATCCACTACAACTCGGACCGGGCCAGCCGGCCGTTCATGAACATCACCTGCACGGCGATCACCGAGTCGCTGCTGGAAAGCGAGCTGTTCGGGCATGAGCGCGGGGCGTTCACCGATGCCAAGGCCCTCAAGAAGGGGCTGCTGGAACTGGCCGACGGCGGGACGGTGTTTCTCGACGAGGTCGGCGACATGCCGCCGTCGCTGCAGGCCAAGCTGCTGCGATTCCTGGAGGAGAAGACGTTCCGGCGGGTCGGCGGGGTCTCGGACATCGAGGTGGACGTGCGCGTCATCGCCGCCACCAACCGCGACATCAACAAGCTGCTGGAAGAGGGCAAGTTCCGTGAAGACTTGTACTATCGGCTGAACATCATCCCCATCGATCTGCCGCCGCTTCGCGATCGCGGCGACGACATCATCATGCTGGCGGAATACTATGTGGACATCTTCGCCCGCGAGTTCAAACGCGATGTGCGTTCGCTGTCGCCGCCGGCGGTGGAGAAGCTGATGTCGTACACCTGGCCAGGCAATGTCCGCGAGCTGCGGAACATCATCGAGCGGTCGGTGCTGCTGTGCAAGCAGCCGACCATCGGCCCGGACGACCTGGTCCTCGGTCGCGGTGGACCGGAGCATCAGTCGTACTCGATCGATCTGCCGCCCGGTGGGATCAGCCTGCAGACGGTCGAGGAGCAACTGGTCCGGCAGGCTCTGGCCCAGACGGGCGACAATCAGACCAAAGCGGCGAAGTTGCTGCATCTCTCCCGCGATCAACTCCGCTACCGGATGGAGCGGTACGGGCTGCTGAAGTGAAGGGCGGCGATCACGACGGCGGTGCACCGGCGGGGGGATCGCGGACGGAGGAGCGTCGCGCCGACCTTCAGAATGGATGGCGACCTGTAGGCGACAGGTGTCGCAGCGCTTCCCCTGCCCTGTGTTGCTGTCCTGCGTTGCTGGCTGCCTACCTTGCACCTTGTGGCCAACTGTGTTGCTCTGCTTCAATGCGTCCGATTCTCCCGAGTAATGCGTATCTTCCCCAGAGGGCCGCGGTGTCAATGTCCCCTGTGACCGACATGCTGGCGGCGAGCGTGGGGTGCGGGGTCAGCGAACCGGCTGTGCGGATGGTGATGCTCGGGGCGGTGATCATGAGCCTGTCCAGCGATGGGTAGAGGCCTTCACTGCTGACGACGATGGGGCTATTTCCGTAAGCAGTGCCCGTTGCATCCAACGAAGATCGAGCCTGAACGAAGCGAGCGTGGGAGAGGGCCGCACCGCCATGCGCGTGATACCCGGCGTTGAAGTTGGACGCCAGAATCAAGTCGGAGAACCAGATCGAGCCTGGGGCGGCCGACCAGAGGATGAAGCTGCCGGAGAAGCCGCCGGCGGCGAGGCCGGCAGGCTTGCAGGGTATGAACACGCCGATCGGGCCCGAGAAGGCCAAGACCGGCCGGGGCGCGGCATTGGCCCAGGAGTGTGACTGACCGCCGAAAGCCAAGGCAAGATCCTCTATGGTGCCGGCATTGGCGGGCGTCTGGGCCCACATCAGGACCAGCAGCGCCAGCAGGCCGCTGAGAGTCCGTTTGCCGGCATGCGCAGGGCTTTGAAGGCAGCACCGTCGGTTGGGTACGCTCGCGGTGGGTTGATCGGATGTTTCCACAGCTTCTCCTCCAAACGAAGCAGATGAGAGCAGCTCTGCCAACGGCGCCCGGGTCGCCGCACGATGGGTACGCCCGCCCGACAAGCAGCACGGTCGGAGGCTGGGAGGCGATCAAGGTTCAAGGGTGCTTGTAACCCGTGCCACTGAGCCAAGCCCCCGGGTGAATACCCTGGTTGTCGGCGAATAGCGGGAGGAGCGGGTCGGATCTGCCGATGGAGGGGAGCCGGTCCTGGTGGGGGGGATTGCGAACAGCAAGAGTCGCTTTCCCATTCGCGTTGGGTCCCTATTCGAGCTCGGGGGCCATCGGACGTGTTGCGTGCATTGTGTCACGAGGAGCGGAAAAGTCCGTTGCCCCCGGCCAAGCCTCCGAGAGAAGACCGCTCAAGACGGCGGCCATGCCATTGACTACGCGGCCGGCGGGGTTTTGTGGCATGACACTTGCCACACTATACTGGGCCGCCTTGCCGCCCTGGACGGCTTGCCAATGACGGTTCCGGGCGGACGGTTTTCCTGATTTTGGAGGTTACCAACATGATGAAGTTGCGATTGTTCACGCCCGGTCCGACGATGGTCAGCCCCGAAGCCCTTTTGACGATGGCCCAGCCGCTGGATCACCATCGCACGTCGGGGTTCAAAGAGACTCTTAAAGAGTGCGTCGATATCCTCGCTTACATC
>DATKKX010000147.1:0-12750 GCA_035542775.1 Phycisphaerae bacterium
GCCGGGTCGGCCTTCATCAAGGCCCGGGCCACGCCGAGCATGATCGCGCCGGCCTGACCCATCTGCCCGCCGCCGCGGATGTTCACAAAGATGTCGTACTTGCCCAGCGTGTTGGTCGCCTTCAGCGGGGCACAGACATCCAGGCGAGTCTGCTCGCTCAGGAAGTAATCCTTCACCTCACGCTGCTTGACCAGGAACTGCCCGCTGCCGGGTCGGATGCGGACGCGGGCCACCGACGTCTTCCGCCGGCCCGTCCCCCAGAACCAGTTGCCGCCCTTGGGAGCGGCCGAAACGGCCGGCGCCGGCGCTGCGGCAGCGGCCGGGGCGCCCGGCGCGGTCTCGACGACGGGAGCCGGTACGGGGGTCTGAGTTTCAGGCTGCGGTGCGCCGGTCGTCGCCGGGGCGCTTTCGGGCGTTGGATTGGGTAGGTCAGGCACGGTCTAAAGCTCCATCTGCTCTGCTAGGCTTAAATCTTCTCGAGGTCGAGCGGCTGGCACTGCTGCGCCTGATGCGGGTGATCAGCGCCGCGATAGACCTTCAACTTGGTCAACAGCCTCCGTCCCATGGCGCTCTTCGGCAGCATGCGACGCACGGCCAGCTTGAGCACCCGGTCGGGATGCTTCTTCATCAACTCGGTGTAGGGCACCACCTTGTGGCCGCTGGTGTAGTAGGTGTAGTAGTCGTACTGCATCTGCTCCAGCTTGCGGCCGGTCAGCTTGATCTTATCGACGTTGGTCACCACCACGAAGTCGCCGGTGTCAACGTGCGGCGTGTAGGTAGGCCTATGCTTGCCCATCAGCACGGTGGCCAGCTTCACGGCCAGTCGGCCGAGGACCTTCCCGTCCGCGTCCACGTAGTACCACTTGCGTTCGACCTCGCCGCGTTTGGCCTGATAGCACTTGGCAGTTACTAAAGACATATCCCTTACCGCGATTCGCGTTCCAGTTCCTCTTAATGCAAAGACCAAATAGTGTACACCCTGGGCGGATGCGGTCAAGCCCTCCCGAGGCTGTCAAATCGGGGTTTTTTGTGCCCGGACGCCCGCCAGCCTCATTGCTGGCCGGGCTGTTCCTGGGCCTGTCGTCCGGCCCGGCCGGCCCCCTCTGCTGATGGCCCCAGGCGTCGCGGGACCCACGGACGGCCCTTGGCGGCGCTGGCCAGGATAGCCTCGCAGGTTGCTACGACCGCTTCCACCGGACCTATCATGCCGGGACTGCTCCGGCCCGCCTCCACATGGCGTCTGAACTCCGCCAACAGGCCGTCATAGCCCAATTCGACCGCGGGATCGACCGCCGCTAGCGAAACCCCACGGCCTGCATCGCTGCGAGTGCCGCCGCGGCACACCAGCCGACAGTTCTGGTCAATTTGCAGGATGGTGCCGTCCGCTGCCCAGAGCTCCACTCCAAGGCCGGCCGCCTCGGCGGACCCGGAAGCGTGGAACGTGATGGAAACAACGACGCCGCCGTCAGTTAAAGCGTTGACCGCCAGCACGCCCTCGGCATGCCCGATCGCGCTCACTTGTTGTATCGGACCCAGCAGATGCTGCACGAGGTCTACGGCCTCAAAGATCTGATCGATCGGCACGGGGCCGTCGTCCTTGGGACCTGCCCGAGTGGCATGGCGGCGAACGGACCGCAGCACCAGCGAGACCGGCACCCCAAACTTGCCCGAGTCCAGCAGCCGCCGTGCAATCGACACCGCCGGAGCGAACCGGATCGCCGGTGAGGCCAGCAGGACGCGACCGGCGAGGCTCGCGATCGTGCCCAGACGCCGGCAGACAGACAATGACGCCGGAATCCCCGTCAGTAGAACCCCGACACCGGCAGCCAGACACTGCTTGATGACGGCGGCTCTTACCGCGGCAGGCTGCTCGACGACCGCGCCGTCCGGCTCGGTTTCCTTCAACAGGGTCGCAAGATCCGAGAATGCCCAGCGGGCCGGGTAACGGCCGACTTCTCGCTCGGCTTCCTCGTCGCAGATCGCCTCCAGCTTACCGATCCGGCCGAGCGATTGCAGCAGCCAGGGGGAAGCGGCACGTGGCGAACCGACAAAAGCGAACCTGGGCATGGCCATGCGGCAAATCCGGTGCGGCCCGGGCTCTCCCCTTCCGGGCGACGCATTCGGCGATATACTACGTGAGGTGGAAGCTGTCTTCCAGGGCCATAGAGTTTCCAGAAAACGTCGGCTTCCTGTTCGGAAACCACACCATGCTTAAACCTGTCACGCAATTCTCCGTGTTTCTCGTCAACAAGCCGGGCATTCTGTCCCGAGTCTGCCAGGAGTTGGCTGACAAGAAGATCAATGTCGTGGCGCTCACGCTGATGGACTCGGTCGAGCACGGCGTCTTCCGCCTCGTCGCCGAGGATGCGCTCAAGGCCCGGCAGGTTCTCAGATCGCTGAATCTCCCCACCACCGAGACGGAGGTTCTGGCCGCGGAAATGCCGAACCGGCCCGGCGCCATGGCCGACCTCTGCGGCCGCCTGAACGGCGAGCACATCAGCATCAAGTACGCCTATGTCACCAGCGGAGCGGCCGGCGGTCGCACCATCGGCATTTTCAAGGTGGACAATCTTCAGAAAGCGTTGAAGGTCGCTGCCCCGAGGAAATCGACTCGGCGCGAGGCCAAGGTGTCGCGGATCGCCCCCACCGGGCGCGGGCGCTGAGCCGCGATGCCAAGACAGGTGCGACGCTGCCCCGCCGCCGATCGGACGAGTCGTTGGATGTGGTGGTTGGACGGCCGATCCTATTCCCGCCGGGCCGTGATCAGGAGCACATCGGTCAGAGGCTTGTCGTTGCTGTCCACGGGAACCGCGGCGATGGCATCGACCACATCCATGCCCTCGACCACGGTGGCGAAGACCGTGAAGCCCCCGTTCTGAGTGTCCAGGTTCGCCGAATTGTCCACCAGGTTGACGAAGAACTGCGACGTGGCCGAATTCGGATCGCCGCCCACCTTGGCCATGGCCACGGTGCCCCGGACATTGCTGTGCTTGAACTCGTTCTGGATCGGATCGTGCACGCCGGTCTTCTCAATCATGCCGGGCAGGTAGCCGCCGCCCTGGACCACGAAGCCGGCCACCACGCGATGGAAGATGGTCCCGTCGTAGAACTTCTCCCCGACATAGGTGAGGAAGTTGGCCGTGGTGATGGGCGTATCGGGCTCCAATTCGAACAGGATATCGCCCATGCTGGTGGTCAGCCGCACATGGTTGGCGCTGACCACCCGGAAGCCGTTCGCAAGACTCGACGTGGTGGTGTCGGGATTCTGCACGATCAGAGTATAATCGCCCAAAGCCGCCCCGGTAAGGTCAAAACTCACACGCAATTTCGTAACGCTGTCGAACGCGACGGCGGTTCCGTTGATGGTGGTGGCGCCCTGCTCCACTCGGACCGTTGCCCCGCTGGCGAAGTTCTCACCGTCGATCACCGCGTCCGTAACGGTCGTATCCACGACGCCCTCCGCCGGGGTGATTGATCGCACGAAGATCGCCGTGCCGGCCGCATGAACGTCCTGCGAGGTGGATATGGCCGCGCCGAAATCGTCAACCACGGTCAATACCACCTTGTAGGTGTTGGGCACGGTGAACGTGTGCACCACCACCTGGCCGGTCTCGGTCGCCGAGCCGTCGCCGAAATTCCAGCTATACTGGCGAATCGGCCCGTCGGGATCGGAGCTGGCGCTGGCGTCAAAGGTGTAGCGCATGGCGTCGCCCGGGTCCACCGTCGCGGTGAAGCGCGGCACCGGAAGCATGTTGACCACCACGTTCTTGGTGGTGCTGCCCTCGCCGCCGCGATCATCAGTCACGGTCAGCCGGACGACGTAACGCCCGCCTACCGGGTAGGCGTGCTCGATGGTCTTGCCGCTGGCCAGTTCGCCGTCGCCGAATTCCCACGAGTACGTGGCGATTGAGCCGTCCGGATCGCTGCTACCGGAGGCGTCGAAGCTCTTGGTCAACGGAACTTGCGCCCCGACCGAGTCAAGGACGTCGGCCACCGTGAAGTCGGCCGTCGGAAGCTGGTCGGGCGCGATGACCTCGACCGGAAGGCTACCGCTGGCGAGTCGTGAAGTGCCACGGGCATCGATCCAGTCCTTGCCGCCGAACAAGTGAACGGTCACGGTGAACGTCCCGCCGTGGGCGAACTCATGCGTCACCGTGCGGCCGCTGGCCACCGGCAGATTCGCCATGACGCCCCCGTCTCCGAAATCCCAATTGATCGACTCGGTCTGCGGATAATTGCTGAGATCAACGGCGAAGGTGCGCTGCAAGGTGGCATCGGTGGGGTTCACCGGGATGATCGCGGGAGCAGGCGGATCCCCCGACGGGAGGACCGGCGTCACCAGGCAGCCTTCCCCGGACATCCCCAACAAGACGGACATGCCGCCGATCAGGCACAAGATTGTCGCGCGGTTCATCTGATTTGCCCCTCACTTCTGGAGCCCGCTGCGGGGTGGCAAGGCTCCGACCCCCTGCACGAGGCGTATTGGCACGCCTCGTTGCCGATTCTATGCCCCAGTGGTGGGAAAGTCATTTCTCCCGCCGAGTCCCAGAATCGTGCCGCCACTCGGCCGAGCGCACGGCCGACGGAGCAGGGGCCCCGGGTGGCGGGCTCAACCGTGCAAGGATGAGGCAATCGCGGTAGAATCCCGTTTTCGGGCGACAGGGTGCCCGCAAAGGAGCCGACCAGTGCTTCGACGCGACCAGATCTCACTCTTGCCGGCAGTGCCGTTGCTGCTGGTTGCATGGTTATCCGCCGGTCCTCACGAGGCACTGGCGTGGTCCTACCCTCCCGAGTCCGGCAAGGTACATCCGCAGATCGTCCTCTATACGTTGGACGGCGATCGCACGCTGGCATTATCGAGCCTGCGCGGCAAGAAAGTGCTTCTGGTCCACTTCGCCTCCTGGTCCGAGGAGAGCCGCAAGATGGTGCCGGTGTGGTACGAGAAGACCAAGCCCTTCGTCGCCGAGGGCAAGCTCGCCGTTCTGGGTGTCGCCCATGAGCAGTATGCCGACCGGTGCAAGCTCTTCACTCGATGGAAAGGCATCGACTGGCCGATCCTGCACGACCCGCTGAATATCGTTCCCGTCGAATCGGTCCCGCTGGTCGTGGCCATCGACGAGTACGGCGTGGTCCGCGACGTCTTGGCCGATCCGGGCAAGCTGGAAAAATCCTTCCTCGGCAAGACCTTCGAGGAGCCCAAGACACCGCCCAAAAACGTATCCGACAAGCTGCCCGATCCCAGGAACACCCGACGGACGGCCAGCGACAGCCGCAGCGCCGCCGGCTGGCGGAAGCACGGGGACGCTCTGATTCTGGCCGGCAGGTCCCCGCAGATCAACGAAGCGATCGACACCTATCGCCGCGTCTTGACGATGGACAACGAAGACGCCCTTGCTTATTTCCGCCTCGGTGTGGCCTATCGCATTCGCGACGACCGGCCGGAGCGTCAGAACGGAGATTTCCAGGCCGCCATCACTGCGTGGCGGAAGGCCGTGGAGCTGGACGCGGAGAACCAGGTCTTCGCGGCGCGCCTGCTGCAATATGGTCCGAGAGTCGACAAGCCGGGCAGCTTCTACGCCTGGATCGAAGATGCCGAAAAGGCGATGAAACAGCGCGGCGACTCGCCGGTGAAACTCAGCGTGGAACCGACCACGATGGAGCTGGCCCAGCCCGGCAAGAAGTTTGTCAGCGAGTCCGAACCGGCGGCCAAGGAGGACCCGGGCGACAAAGCCAAGCCGGACGGCGAGAAGCTCGTGCATGTTGAGCAGGCCGTGGTGCGAGGCATGGGCGAGCACGGCGAGGGCGTGGCGGCCGTATTGGTCACGTTCCGGCCCGATGCCCAGAAGAACATCTGCTGGGATGCCGCCGGGCCGCTCCAGTTGTGGATCAGCAAGCCGAAGAGCGGCAAGCTCAGCCGCGAGTTTGTCGAATACGCCGCCGGTCCGCAATCAGCCGTCGAAGGCGCCCGAACGCTGGGCTTCGAGATCACGCTGCCCAAGCAAGGCAAGGAACCGCCGACCATTGCGGCCCATGCTGTGTATGCTGTTCGGGCCGGCCAGGGAGGCGAGCGGCAGCTTCTGCGGCAGGACATTCAGATCAAGCTGGAGACTCAATGAAGCAGGATCTCAGCCCCCCGGCGGCTGACGCTGCCCGGTGGGGTGAGGATCGGCCTCATGCGGTGATCAGGGCTTCTCCCGGGCAACTTCCGATTTTGACTGCACGACGACGGCGTCTCCTTGGGCGGCGCATCGACCGGCGACGGTGCGTTGCTGGGACAGGTTGATGATCGCGTTGGCTCCCAGACGGCCGGCGGCGGTCTTGAGCGCCCGTGTGGCCTCATCCGGGGAACGATGACCTTCGACAAACACGGCCTCGATCTGCCTCAGCACGTCGTAGCCGGCAATTCGAGCGGTGGAGCTCGTGGCGATGATCTTCTCCGCGGCGAGGCGGTCGGCCTGTGCGTCCGTCTCGGTCCATCCCGCGTATTTCTGGAGCTTTGGATTCAGCTCCGCTGGCCGGCAACTGCGGATCATGCGGCGCACCCTCGAATAGATCCGCTGCAAGATGACCAGGGCCAGCAGAATGGCCGTGATGATGATCAGCAGGCGGCGGTTGTTCTCGAGCCATTGGAGAAGGTCCATGCCCGGCATTCTAACTGCTCTTGATTGCGGCGTAGAGAGAACTGGTTATGGGCTCACGAATATCGGGCCGCCTGCGGCACACGGCAGCGCCGGCTTGAACGCTTGCGGAATCGACAGAGGGTGCCCTCAGGGCAATCAACCGGATGAGCACCCGGCGCCCGATAAGGTCTGCCCCAGGCGTTTCGGAAACAAGAGCCGAGGACCTGGGAGCCGATCATGTCTCTTTCTGTGGCACAGGTGTGTTCCGTCTGTGTTCCCACCTTCGAGATCATGTCGTTGCGGGTTTCCGAACAGGCCCTGGATTGATCATGCGTCGCCGGTATTTGATTCGATGACGCGACAGGCATATCAATGGGTAGAGCTCTTGGGCCCCCCGCAAGGTCGGACACCTTGTCCGACCTTTTATGCCCCGTAGCGATCGAGTCCCTACTCGGTCGCAACCAGATGGCGCTGCCTCTGTGGACTCAGATGCAGCGTCATCTTTTTGTTTCGGCATGCCGCATTCTCGGCGGCATCCGTGGACGCGCCCGGCGTCCCGTGGGCCTGCCGAGTTGACATCAATCGATAATTCTTATATCTAAGCATTGCTCGTTGCGGCCCCCATCGTCTAGAGGCCCAGGACACCGGCTTTTCATGCCGGCGACAGGGGTTCGAATCCCCTTGGGGGCGTACCCGAAATTCTGGACTTTCCCGCGACATCTCGCGACGCATGACGGCGTAACCTCCCGTGTGTCACCGCATTAACGCTGCCGGCAAGCCCTGCGCTGCCTGAGAACAGCGAGGAACAAACAGACTCGCCGGCGCCCGGACGATGTAGAATCGCGTCACGCGACCCGGCTGCGTAGCCCGGCGAGGTATGATCCGAAACGTCGGTCGAACAGATCGTCTCACCAGCCCGGAGGGAACCTGTGTCGCAAACGCCAACGCAGCACGTCATGACCCCGCGACAGCGCTGGCTGGCCCTGCTCGACGGGCAGCACGCCGACCGCGTTCCCACCGATATCTGGCGGACGCCGGAGGTGGACGCCCGGCTGAAGCGCGAGTTGAACTGCCTCGACGACGAGGCACTCTGCCGTCGCTTGCACATCGATATGCCCCACCACGTCGCCCCACCTTTCGGGCCGGCGGTGCGTTGCCGGTTGCCGCACCACCCCGACGACCCCGAGGCCAACATCTGGGGTGTACGCATGCAGCAAGTGGCCTACGGCACCGGCGAGTACTCCGAAGCAGTCCACCACCCGCTGGCCTCAGTCGAGACCGTCGCGCAAGTGGAGGCCTTCCGCTGGCCGACAGCGGACGATTTCGATTACACCTCGATGGCCGGCGAACTGGCCAAGATCGATGGCACGCGGATCGTCATGGGCGGCGCCTACGAGCCGTTCCTGCTGGCCTGCGAAATGCGCGGAATGGAGCAGGCCTTTCGCGATCTGCTCCGCAAGCCCGCCATCATCGAGGCGATACTGGCCCACATCTTCGACTTCTACCACGAACATAACCGCCGCATCTTCGAGGCCGCGCAGGGACGAATCGACATCTTCTATCTGGCCGAGGATCTCGGGGGCCAGCACGGCCCGCTGCTCAGCCTGCAACTGTACCGCCGGTTCCTCAAGCCCAATCAGATCCGGATGGCCGACCTGGCGCGGAAGCATGGGGCCCGCATCTTCTACCACACCGACGGCGCCGCCCGGCCGTTCCTCGGCGACCTGATCGATGACGTGGGCATCAACATCCTCAATCCCATCCAATACAAGTGCCCGGGGATGGAGCGCGACGCCCTGGTCCGCGATTTCGGCGACCGGGTGGTCTTCCACGGCGCCATCGACAACCAGCAGGTCATGCCGTTCGGCTCGGTTGAAGACGTTCGGGAAGAGGTTCGACGAAACCTGGACTTCTTCGCCCGGTCGAGGTGGATCTGCGCCCCGTGCCACATGATCCAGCCCAACACGCCGACGGCGAACATCGTGGCCTTGTACGACGAGATTCACAGACTCGGGCAAGCGTAGCGATGCAGTTGCCTCCTCCGCGTGCTGCTGATTCCCCGGTCGACCGGCCGTCAGCAGGAGTATGAGCACCACTTCTCACGCCGGCCCTTTCGCTTTAGTCCTCTACCGGCCATTTCGGCAGTCCCAATCGCCTTGTATACGCTCGCCTTGCTTGGCGATCGGCTCAACACGGAAATCAGAGGTCAGGCCGATCACCTTCCCGTCCGCAGCCTTTACCCCTGCTGCCGATTGAGCATGCAAGCAGGCAGAGCGAAGAAGGACCACCGTGGCAACGTTGGATGCGTTCGACGATCCTGCTCGCAAATCGGCCCGGCACGAAGCGCAATCTCGACAGCGCTGCGAATGCAGCTCTGCGGAAACGCACCTTTCGGCGTGTCGCCATCTACAAACATTGGATTTCTTTGAATCGCCCGAGATTTCTTGGTTTTCGCCGAATGAAACTTGAAAACGCTTCGGCACGACCGGGAAAATACCCCTTCAACGGCAGCGGATGGACGAGAGAGGGCGTCTATTCACGGGCCAGCCCATCCGTCATTTCAATAGCCAGTACCTGCATCTCGATCCCGCACATCTGTTCGGATTCGACGAGGTGCAGATGGTACGGTGTGACTCATTTGGGAAAGCCGGGTTCCCGGGAGGTGCACTCATGTACAGATTACTCTCGACAAACGGCCGTGAACCGATCCAACGATGGGTATCCATCCTTGCGTGTTTAGTCGGGCTGTTGATCATCAGCCCCGCGGCCTTCGCCCAGCCCCAACCGACTGGTGCCTGCTGCGTGGGCGGCATCTGCCTGCCCGATCTGACGGAAAGCCAGTGTCTTGGGCAGGGTGGCATCTGGCAGGGCAGCGGTACAACCTGCTTCCCCAATCCCTGCATCCCGCTCAATTACTGGGCCAGGGTCGAAGGGGGACTCGTCGTCGAGGCTGGGGGCGACGGCTGGCCGAGCCCGCTGGCACCGGCGCAGTGGATTCTGTATCCGAGTAACTGGCTCAATATGTGGTGGGCGAACGAATTCACGCTGGACCAACAGAAGGAAGTCGTCATCAGCTTCACGATCAGTTTTCCTCCCGTAGTCCCACCGCCGCTCGTGGCTTTCAACTATGCTTCCGCTGACTGGCAGGAGTCCTCGCATCCGCCGCTCAGTGCCGACGATCAATACGTCGTGCGCGAGCTGGTCGATCCGGCGATTACCACCCCCGGGTCGTACACGCGGCGCACGGTTCTGCCATTCTGCCCGCTCTGGGTATCGATGGATGTCCAGGGGGAAAACTACACCATTGAGGGAACCATCACCCACGTCTGCCTCCCCGCACCGATCGAGTGCGTACCACGCCCCGACGGCATGAGCTGCTACGATGCGCCCTGTCTCATCCCGGAGGACATCTGTTTGCCGACGGTCCTCGTCAGACCCGCCGGGTCTTCGGCTTGGACCGTTTACGAGTGCATGTGCGCAAACCCATATTCGTGTCACTTAGCGTGGGATTGGGACTGGTTCTGCGCCGGCGATTGCCCGGAGGGTCAGGTATGCGAGTCCTACACCTGGACAGACCCCACTTCGGCAAGTGAATACATGAGTTGCCGCTGTTCACCGCTGCCTCAGCCCGAGGCCTGCTGCTTCGTGGACGGTCGTTGCCAGGACTTGGACCCGCCGACATGCCTGGCCATCGACGGCATGCCCCAAGGTCCGGGGACCTTCTGTTTGGGCATGCAAGCCTGCTGCCTGCCGGACGGCTCGTGTGTGATGGCCGACGCCATTTGCTGCGACGATCTTGGCGGCATCCCACAGGGACTGAACTCCTTCTGCACGGAGCCGCAGGCCTGCTGCGTGCCCATCATGATCGAACCCGGCATCATGTGCCGAGACCTCGATCCGCTATGCTGCGACGACTTCGGCGGTACGCCTCAGGGTCTCGGTACGGTGTGCGGCGATCAGCCGCCCATCGCCTGTTGCCTGCCCGACGGAACCTGCTGGAACGTCGACCGGCTGTGCTGCGACGAACTGGGCGGCACGCCGGGATTCGCTCCGCAATGTCTGGGCGATCAGAACGGCAACGGAATCGACGACGCCTGCGAAACGGAGGCCTGCTGCTTCGCGCCGGATGGCCACTGCCTCGATCTGGTGTGGACGGATTGCATCGCCCAGGGTGGGACGCCACAAGGCCCAGGGACCGGTTGTGTGAACATGTTGATGGCCTGCTGCGTGCCCGACGCGACCGGCGGCATCCGCTGCCTGATGGTGGACCCGAGTTGCTGCGATGATCTGGGAGGTTTCCCCGCATATCAGCCCGTGTGCCTCGGTGACCTGAACGGAAACGGCATCGACGACGCATGCGAGGCCCCGCAACCGCTTGAACCGAAGTGGTCGCAGCCGACGCACGGTGGTGGCCAGGGCTTCGACGCTCCCTCCGACCTCTGGTGGCTGGAGCCGGAGTCGCGGATCGTCTGGGAGCAACGCCCCAATCCTTCTCTGCCGGGTCTGCCCGCCCACGATTGGCTGGACATCACCGGCGCATACAACTGGATAACGTTGGCCGACGATTGGGCGTGGCCGGAGGGCCGAGAGGTCAGCGACCTCCACTGGTGGGGCAACTACGAACTGGACGGCAACGGCCAGGAGATCCGCGGAGCCGGCGTGAGTCATTTCCACCTGAGCGTCCATATGTGCCAGGGACCGGGGCCGCAAGGCTACCACGTGCCGATGGATCCGCCGATGTGGGTGATCGACGTGCCCTTCCCCATGGCCCAGGAAAGCTTTACCGGCCTGATCAACAGCGCAGGCAGCCGAATCTACCGGTACCGATTTGACGGCCTCCTGCCCATCCCACCGACCTGGTACTACTGGCTGGACGTGACCGCCGTGTCGAGCGATCCGGGCAATCCTGCCATGTGGCGATGGCAGGAGTCTACGCGGAGGCCCTACCCGCCACCGCCGCCGGAGCACCCGGCCCCAGCCGCGGAGCAGTTCAACAACAACCTGTGGCAGACGATCATGTTCGGCCCCGGCATCAACACAGACCTGGCTTTCATGGTCACGTCGCCGATCGTGGTCAGCCCGGTCCCGCTGCCCAACAAGGTGGTGGCCGACGATTTCATCTCAGACGGCCGGCCGATTCTGGCCCTGGATTGGTTCGGCAGCTATTGGGACGAGCGCTATGAGCCGATTCATCCGCCGATAGAGCCCTATGTGCTGGATGGCTGGCTCATCAGCTTCCACCATGCGGAGCCGTACGAGTGGTGCCCGCCTGGCCCCAGCCCGGTGTACCCTCCGACTGCTCTGGCGGTGTACTACGCCCCCATGGAAGCCGTGGAATGGGCAGGTCTGTTCATGGCGGACTGCTTCGGTCACGGCATCTACGTTTACAACGTCCATTTGGACCGTTGCTGCCTGCTGTGCTGGCATGAGGATCCCCGTTTGCCGGATCTGCCACCGCCGGGGAGGCCCGATGCCTTCCGCGAAGTCGCTGGTCTTCGGTACTGGCTGGGCATCCAGGCAGTGGTCGGCGTGAAGTGGATCAAACCGGCCTGTTCTTTCGAGGAGCGCATTCTCACCGGGCACCTTCCGTCAGACCTGACGGTAGACGGACACTTCTGGGGCTGGCACACCAGCCCAGTCGCCCGGCTGGACGAGGCCTGCACCGGCTTGATCATGGACTTCAGGCCGTATCCCCCCGAATGCTGGGACTATGACGCGTGGCAAAAGCAGCCATGGTTGTGCCCGGATACGCCCGTCATCCCGCCGGTGAGCATGGCGTTTGATCTGCTCGCTCCGCCGTGCACTCCGTTGGGTGATGCGAACGGCGACAGCCTGCTGGACCTGAACGACATCGACTGCTTCGTCCGATGCCTGATCGAGGATTACTCGGTCGGGTGCTGGTGCGGCTGTGCGGACCTGAACAGCGATGGCGTCGCGGACGGGCTGGACATCCAGCCATTTGTGACCGCGCTGCTTGGCGGCTGATGCCGCCGGGCCGTGGCTCGGCGACCGAGCGCAACCAGGAACCGCCACGCTCGCCTTCCAACCAAGGGGACGACGAGCGTGGCTTCTTTCTGTAGCCGCATGGTGGACTGGTTTTCAGTGCCGGCGACAGGGGTTCGAATCCCCC
>DATKKX010000148.1:0-31413 GCA_035542775.1 Phycisphaerae bacterium
ATCGGCCGTTGTAAACATCCGGGCTCAGCCGGAGGACTTTCTGACGCGAATCGTAGTGATCGCCGAGGAAGGAATTGACTCCCTCGATGGTTACGTCCTGAATGCCGTACTCATCTAGGATGCGCTGGGCCGTCTCGGCGCCGCTCAGCCCGCTGCTGGCCGGAATCTCGCTGGCCTCGCCATAGGCGGAGCGGACTCTCCATTGGGCCCAGGCGGCGAGGATGATCGCGGGAAGCATGAAAGCTGCGTACATCGGATCGAAATAGAAGAAGGCCAGCATCGGCATGGTTTATTATCCTCCCCGTCGCGAAAGTTCTTGTCCTGAAAGCAATACGGTCAATCACGCCGGCAAGATCGCTGATTCATCTATAGTCTCGGCGGCGGGGCGAGATCATAGGGCCTTGCGAAGCGATTCCACGGCATTTTTTTCGAAAATCTGGGCTTGGCGAAGGACGTCGATCTGGTGATCGCGCATTTCCTTCGGCGGAAGGGAATCGGGGTAGGTCCGCACCGACGGCACGTCGCGGATCTGCTTGAGCAGCAGTTGCACCTCCTTGTCGTACCAATCCGCCGCCACGTTCAGGTGGATCTCCCGCGGTCCGAACTGCTTGGCGATCGACCGCAGATAGCGCACCGCGGCCGCCCTGGCGTCGATCAGTCCGATGTAGGTCCAGAAGTTGGCGTGCACGTATTTTTCGTCCCGGGCGGAACGGAGGCTTTGACACCAGTCGTCGAAGGCCTTGGTCCCGAGGGAGTGCGAGCCCTCGCTTCGCTTATCGAACAACTCGATGGCCCGCCGGATCGAGGCCGCATAAGCCTTGACCGGGTCGGGCCGCGTAAGCCGTCGCGTCAGGATGACCGCGGCCGTGGGCCATCCCTTGGCCGGCTGATCAGTTCGCTCGGCGCCGCCGTTGTAAGAGCGGCATAACCAGGAGCGATCCGGTCGATAGCCCACGATGATGCCCCAGTCCTCGGGCGGGATGATGTTGGCGGCCAGCACAGGCGTTCCCCGGTCGATGCTCTGTTTCACGGCCTGGCGGAGGGCTTCGGCCTCGGAGATCTCATCGCGGCGAACCACCCAGGTCTCGTAGTCCCAGCCGATGGCGGAGAAGAGCGCCGGCAGGCAGTCGGCGCCGACCAGCGGATCGGGGCTGCCCACATCCCATTGATCGGTGCGGAACTGGATGCGAAAGGCCAGTCCACTGACGCCCATCAATTCGTCGTAGCCGATCGGCCGGCCGCTGGCCTCGAGGACCAACTCCAGGCAGTGCATGAAGGTGTTGTCACGGCCCTTGGCGAATCCGCGGATCGGACCGATCCCCTCGATCCGGACCAGTCCCGGACGTTCGTCGCGGATCACGGAGATCTTGGACCGCTCCTTGGATGACGAGCCGGCGGCCGGTTCGCAACCGGCGATGATGATGGTCCAGGTTGTCGCCACGGCGAAGCCGACGGCGACGCGAATGAGCCTTCGGGCCGGGGACTTACGAACCTGGATGGACGATGCTGTGCGAATCATGTGTTGACCAATCCGGCGGTCTCTTGTCGGCTAAGGCACCGCGTAAGCTTGCGGGAAAGACCCAACCAGAAGACGACCGGCAAGGCCCGGCCGGCGAGCATCACCAGGATGAGGATCATGCGGCCGATCCACGACAAATGCAACGACAGGCCGGTGGAGAGGCCGACGCTGTTGCAGGCCGCGACACCCTCGAAGAGGACCTCGTAACGCGTCGCCTCGGTCGCCGCCGCCAATGCTGCGACGCAGGCCGCGTTCACGAGCAGCCAAAGCGGCGTAAACACCAGCACCGACCGCAGCAACACGCGTCTCGCCTCCGCACCGCCGGCGGGCGATGCCCAAGCGCGGCTCCGACTCAGTACGCAGATGCCGATGAGCAGAAGGCAGGTCGTCCGCAAGCCGCCGGCCACGCCGCCAGCCGAACCCCCGATGAACATCCAGAGCAGGATGAGCCCGTAACTGGGCCAGGAGATCGCGCCTTGCATCACCGACATGCTCTGCAGGCCCGCGGACCGGAGAGTGGCGGAGACGAAGACCGCCGTCGTCCATCGCATGGCCGGGCTCATTTCATCGCGCATGGCCACCTGCTCGTCGCCGAAGTGGAGCGGCCGGGAAGGGATCCACGAGTCCGGCAGGCGCCAGGTGACGTGAGGGGCCCAAGGCATTTCGAAGATGAAGAGCAGGGCGGCGCCGACGAAGAGCAGCGTGAAAGCTCCGCCCGCTTCCCAGGCCGGCAGCCGCCTCCATGGCGGCGCGGGCGTTGCCGGAGATGAACGACGAATGCCGAGAACCAGGTCCAGGATGACCGGCAGGCTGAGCGAGCCGGCGATCGAGAGAGTCGTCACCGTGGTAAAGACCGCCCCGTTCATTAGATAAGGGGCCAGCCCGTCCGGGCGCAGCGTCAGCCCGCTGTTCCACAACGCGCTGCTGGCGTGCACGACGCCCCACCACAGTCGCTCCCACGTCGATCGGACATCCTCGTCATGCCAGGAATGCCACATGGCCGCGACAGCCACAAGCTGCAAGATCACCGCCAGCCGGAGCACCGTGCGCAGCCGGAGGGTGTTGTTCAGGAACGGCCGGAAAATCGCCAGCCCCACCGTCGCCAGGCCCATGCCGGCCAGTTGCGTGACGGCGATCAGGACGGCCTGCCCGAAGAGGGTGTATTCCTGGCCGAAGCCGTAAACCGTGGTCCCCACGAGACACGCCGCGCTCGCCGCGGCATGGGCATTGTTCAGCACATGCAACCAGAAGTTGTGCCGGTAGTCGGGTACTCCCGACTGCGTGGCCAGGGGCAGGGACAGCAGCACCGTGGCCACGAGCATCAGTCCCAGCCACGGGCCGACGAGCATGCGCAGAAGCTGATCGGGCTCATCGATGTGAGACTCCATACGGCGATAGAGGCGGGAGAGGGCTTCGATTAGCAGTGAACCGGCGACGAACGTGGTAGTTGCGGCGAGGAAAGCCGCGGAACTGCGAAGAGCGATCGCCGTCCAGGCCGCGGCGATGAGCATGCAAAACGTCAGCCAGAAATCGGCCCACGAGCCGGCCGGGGCGGTCATCGGACCACCTCGGCCGTCATCAAGCGCGCGAGTCCGGCCAAGGACGGAGAGCGCTCGCACGCACCACAGCACCGTCGCCGGTCCCTGCACCAGCCCAAGGAGCGCGACAGGCAGGAGGGCGGTCCCGTCTGCTCGCCGGGCCAACATCGCCCCCACCGCCGCGCCGGTCAGAACAACGAGAACGCCCTCGCCCTTCCAACAGGCGGCGGCGATCTCGGATGGCGACCGAGGCGTGGGCATGCTGGAAAACTATCGCCACCCCGACGGCGTGACAACAAGGGCGTCATGGATAGAATGCTCTCGTGTCCAGGCGTCGACGCAAATCCGCACCCGCGCCCCTCTCCGAATCCCTGGGCGCTCGAATCCGTCGTCTTCGCCGGCAGCGTGGCCTGACCCAGGCCCGGCTTGCCGCCGAGGCCAGCGTCAACCAGGGCCATCTGTCGTGCATCGAACGTGACGAGCATCTTCCCAGGCCGGGCACACTCCGTGCGATTGCCGTGGTTCTGGCCGTTCCGGAGGCGGTACTGCTGGGGGAGGGTGAGGGACATGACGCCCCGCAGGCCCTGGAGACCCGGGACCTGCCTCTCTTCGGCACCATTCCCAACGGCCCCCCCACGGAATCGCAGGAGCAACTGGAGATGTTTCCGGTGCTTCGCCATTTGTGGCAGCCCGACCGTTACTGCCTGCGTTGCGAGTTCGATTCGATGGAGCCGACGCTGAAGCGGAATGACATCATCCTGGTGGATTACCGGCCGGGCGTTGATCCGGAGTTCGTTCAAGGCCGGATTTGTGCCTGTCTGGTGGATGGACGCCCGACCTTGAAGCGAGTCAGTGTTGAAGTCCATGGGGGGCGGCGGCTGGTCATTTTGCGGGGAGACAACCCCCACGTTCCGCCAGTTCTCCTTGACGAGACCAACGAATTCACAATTCAGGGGATAGCTGTATGTCTCGTCAGCAGAAGCCTTTAGGCGCTTGATTCTTCTGTATTTAGTGAATTGCTACGCACAATAATTGGTAATTATTGATTTTATATCGACTGCCCGGTAGCATGTGTTAGGTATTTGTTATATGTAAGGAGGCTGGCTATGGATCATACCGGGAGCGACGAATACGCCACTTTTCACCGTCCGTTTGATCTGCGGATTATCCGCGAGCCGGGCTACGTGCAAATGAGCCCTCGCAAGCGGCAGATCTGCTGGGACTTTGGTGTCCCCGCCAGGGAAGAGCCCGTCATGCTCGTCGATCGTCTGACTCTGAGGCTCGACCGGGGCTCGATCATTTTGTTGACCGGACCATCCGGCAGCGGCAAGAGTTCCGTCCTTCGCGCGATTGCGGAACGGGCCGGGAGCCAGGGCTGGCTCAGCGCTGGCGGTTTTCCGACCGATCGAGCGATTGTCGAGGCAATTTCCCCCTGGGCTCCGCTGGCAACGGCGTTGGAAATCTTGACGGCCTGCGGCCTCGGCGAACCACGTCTGTGGATTCGCCGGTTCGCGGATTTGTCGGAGGGCGAGCAATTCCGCGCCAGCCTGGCCCGCGCGATCGGCTCCGCGCTGGGCGGAGCGAGAGGCCGGCTGATTCTCTGCGATGCGTTTGCGAGCACCCTGCATCGCCGCATGGCCAAGGCCATGGCATACAACCTGCGAAAGCTGGTCAGCAGGCACGGCCTGACGCTGGTCGTCGCCGCGATCAACGACGACATCATGGACGACCTGCAGCCCGATCAAACAGTGCGGCTGGGGATGGCCGGGCCGGAGGTCATCCTCCATCAGCCTGGTGACAGACCCATGTCTCTGCAGCGTCACGCGGTGATCGAAGAAGGCTCGGTCCGGGATTATCGGCTCTTCAGTCCCATGCACTACCGCCATCGCGACGGCCTGGGGTTTGTCGACAGAGTCTTTCTGTTGAGGGAGTCGCCCGGCGGGGAACCGGTGGGCATCCTGGTTTTTGCCCACGCGCCCGCCGAGCTGGCCCTGCGCAATCAATGCACGGAGGGGCGATTCATCCGCGACACCAGGCGATTGAATCGCGAGTTGCGGATCCTTCGCAGGCTGGTCATGCATCCCGATCTGCGCGGCTGTGGCCTGGGGCACTGGTTCGTGGCCAATACGTTGCCGCGTGTCGGCGTCCGTTTTGTGGAATGTCTGGCGTCGATGGGAGTGGTGAATCCCGTGTTTGAGCGGGCCGGCATGCACCGCGTTGGTCAGTGTCCTCCACCGCGCGGGCGGCTGAAGTTGCTCGAGCGCTTGCGGCAGTTTGATATCGACCCGCTGGCGGCGGATTTTCACTTGCGGATCGCCCGATGCCCGCGCGTCCGGCGGATGGTGGAACGGACGATTGGGGACTGGGCTCGGAGGACTCAAGGGGCTTCCCCGTACAAACTCGACGGTAGAGTTCCCGCCGAGTTGGCGCGGACTTTCCGCCAGATCATCGGCCGGCCGCCGGTTTACTATCTTTGGGATCGGGATGGAGTGTATCCACGACCTGCTCGGGCAGCGGACGCCTTGCCGCGCTCGCGTCCGGAGAGAACGACTTCTCCGGATGTTGACGGATGCCGCCCGGCGCGAGGCAGGTCCGCTCACGCCGACCGCCATCATCCAGAGGCCGGTCCGGGCACCGGGCAATTGCGGACGCGCGGTTGCTTCAGCGATGAGGTTGCCGACTGCTGATGGCCCATCGGCTGGCCGGTCGAGAGAGCGATAATACTCGCCTCGGTCTACGGCATCCGCAGAGGAGCGACGAGCAGCGCAACGCGCTGGATGCAGCACCGTCGCCTGTGTGCTTTTGCTCTTGACACTTTCTGATCGATCCTGATAGGGTTGACTGAGTACGAAACGGCCGACGGCCGGCCTTCTCCGCGGGCCGGGGCGGCTCTTCTTGAGATGGCGAGCATCGGACGAATTGGCCGCACCGGCCCTCCGGTGCGACTCGACTGCGGGGCGGCATGCCCCCGAGTCTTCGTCGGCGTTCATCAGGACGCGATCCGCGGGCAGTACTCTGTCGAGCGGCATGGGGGTTGGTTGGCAGTATGAGACGACACTGGGCCTTTTCATTGGTCGTCGTCGGCATCGTGACGGCCATCACGTCGACGACTCTGGCGCAGGATCAGCTTGCGCCGGTCATGACCAAGGCCAAGCTGGCGAAGGAGGACCGCGACTCGATTGAGAACGCGGTCGCTGAGCGAGTCCGAAGACTGGGCGATGCCGGCAACGAGAAGGACCGCGGCAAGGCAACCGAGAAGCTGGTCGCTCCCATCAAGACTCAGGGGGCCACCAAGGCGGCGCTGGATGCCTATGCTGATGCCTGCGCTACCCAACTCGGCACTCTCGTGCTGAAGGACTCTTTCGACACCGCTTTCAACGCCGTCCGGGTCCTGCTGGAGTTGGACAATCAGAACGCGGCGCCGGCGCTTGCGGCCGCGTTGAAGTCGAAGTACGCGGCGGTCCGGTATCAGGGCGCTCGGGGCCTTCAGCTGCTTCATCCCAAGCTCAAGGGTGAGAAGGACAAATCCAAGGCCGCTCTGCAGCTCCTCGGCGACGCCGGCGCGGCGGAAACAGACAAGGTCGTGCTGGAGGCCATCTATCAGGCGATCAATTTCTACTCCGACGTGCCTGATTTTCAGTCCGGCGACGACTGCGCTCATGCTCTCAACACGATCTTCGCCGCCCGGGCGAAGCGGATGACCGGCGGGCCCTTCGACGAACTGGTGGACGAACCGGCCTTCGAGGCCGCGGCGGCGAGCTATGCGTCAGCCTCCCCGGAAGAGCAAGTCAAGCTCGCTCAATATCTGTCCCTCTTTCTGTCCCATGCCGTCAACCGCTATTTCGCCGGCGACACGGCCGAGGAGTACCTGCCCACCCTGGCCGGGCTGATCAAGAAGATGGAAGATACTCTTCGCACCATGATCAAGGCCTCCGGCAAGGACGCTCCCCAGACGACGATCAGCGGCGAACTCGGGTCCAAGGCGTCGCCTGCAAAGAAGGAAGCTCCCGCCCGCTCGGCTCTGCAGAATCTGCTGGCGGTGCTGAAGGGAGAGCCCTGGAATCTGTCCTGACGGTCCGCTCCCATTCCGACTCTACAGACCACAAAACTCGGAATGCAGCAGCCAATTCCTTTTGCGGCATTCCGACACCCTGATACGCAGTCCCTTCAGCCCGGTGGTCCGGCTTCGGCGTGTCCTGATCGCATCGGCCGCCGCCGTGAGAAACCGCCGCGGCTTCCGTTGTTGGGTGTGGGGAGCCATGTCTTGGGCGGCTGTTTCGGGAGCCCATGGGCTTGTCGCCTGAGTCTGGAGGCGCTACAGTGCCCGGTTCTGCGCATCGGAGGCGCAGTCACGTCAGCAGCGACGCGGCCCAGGCAGAGACTGCTGAGGAGAGTGTCGGAGTGATCGCGGCATGGAGATGGGGCCCGCGTACGCCCGACCTGGCAGGAACGAAATGACGATGAGCTTCCGGTACTGGAACTTCGCTCCCACCAACGCGGCGACATTCCTGCTGGCCGCGGTCATCGTGGCGGGCATGCACGGGCGGGTCCGAGGGGGGGATCCACTGACGCTGATCCCTCCCGACGTGGCCGGCGTCATTGCCTTCCGCGATCTGGACGCCACGGCCGAGAAGCTCAACCGCTTCATCAAGGGCCTGAATCCCGATTCCTCCGGCATCGACGTGGCCGCGCTGGGGGAATGGCTGGACCTGGCGCCCGGATCCTGGGACACGTCCAAACCGGTGGTTCTCATCCTGACGCAGCCCAGTCTCGACATTCTGACTGAAGCGGAGTTCAGCGACACGACCGTCGTCCTCGCCTTCACGCCCAAGGACGCGGCCCGGTATGCCGCGCCCGCGGGGGGCCGCGAGGATGCCGTTCGGCGGATGGAGCGGGCTGGGCGGGAGTACTACGTAGCCGTACGCGACGGCGTGGTCTTTTGCAGCGGCAAGCGCCGGGTGATGCGCATGATGCGCGGCATCGCGCCGTCCGAGTCGTTCGCCGCGACGCTGGACGACCAGCAGAAGGAGCTTTACGCCAAGAGCGATTTGTTCGTGCATCTGCCGATGGCCGGTTGGCGGGAGCGGATCAACATGTTGGCCCTGCTGGCCGGCAACATGATGCGACTCGGCATCGCCGTGGAGGAGGATGCCTCGTTGATGGAGAGCGGAAGGCTGATGCTGGACTGGTCCACCGACGGATTGCGTTCGATGGTGGAGCAGATGGAGTCGTTTACGCTGTCATTGGCGTTCGACGCCGACAGATTCCGGCTCTCGCACTATCACACTTTCCGTTCCGATGGATCAGTCTCGAAATACCTGCGGCAGGTGAAACGCAGCGGGATCGATTTGTGGGCGACTCTTCCCGATCGGCCGTTCTACGTGCTTGCGGGGTTTGACTGGCAATGCCCGCCTGACGTTTCCGTTGGAGTGCGATTTCAGGATTACATGCTCGGCGCCGAGGCGGCCACGGAGCGGCTCTCACCGGAGTTGCGACAGGCGATACTCGAGCAGGCTACGGCCTGTCACAAGCAGACCAAGGGCTCATACCTGATGGTCACGTCTCCCCCTGACCGTCTGCGCCCGGTGCAGATCATCGGGGGGTACTTCATGGAAAACGCCGACGAGGGCGGCCGCCAGCTCCGGTTCGTTCAGGAGAATTCGACCGAGGCGCTCCCGGGTTTCGTGGGGAGCGGCCATGCAGGTAAATTCGAGCGGCGGGAGCGGGACGGCCAGGAATACTATGAGCTGCGGTTCGATCCCGGCGCAATGAGCGACGGTGTGCGACGGCAGATGAGCGCTTTGTACGGGGAGGACTTCCGCATTCAGGGTGCCTCTGTCGGCCAGAATTATCTCATGTACGCGATGTCCGATGACGCCAAGTTCCTGCCCGAGATCCTCCGCACCGAGTCCGAGGGGCAGAATGTCGGCAAGAATTCACGCGTCCACGACATCGTCCGCTGCCTGCCCCCTGATCCGCATGGGCTGGTGGTGCTGGACCTGGGTCGTGCGTTGAGCGCGGCGCCGTACATGGCGCGTCTCAGTCTGGATCGCGGCGAACCGGAGAGCAGGACCGGCAAGCGGCCTCCCGGGGCGGCGACCCCCAGCGCCGGCGACGAGGTGGTCGTGAACGGACCACTGCTCGGCTGGGCCTGCGTCATCCGCCCGACGTCGTTCAGCGGCCACTTGGTCATCAGCGCCAAGGACGCCGTCGAAACGGCGCGAATCGCCAGGAAGGTGGCACGCGAATTTCCGACGGGCGCCCAGCGTGTACGAGCCGCCCCGCCCGCGCCCCGGCCAAGGAATTGAGCTTATCCCCCAAGATGGTTGCAAGGGCCGCGTCGGCGGGGAGATGGCGGCAAATGCCGACACGGTCGATGGTGGAAAACCCGTTGCCGGGCGACGCGATAACTTGACGGCCACGCGGCCCGCCCGGAATATCCCGTACAAGCGGCGGCCATCAGGCGCCGGTTGGGCCGAGACCCGGAGATTTTCAGTCACAAGGAGTTTAGGTATGTGGTTTCGAAGGACATTCATCGCGTCTTCTCTGCTTCTGACAATCCTCGCCACCCTGGCACCGGTGCCGGCGGTCCGGGCCGACGGTCCAAAGGATGTGCTCCAGATGGTGCCCGACGATGTGTGGGGCTTCGTCGTTCTCAAGTCACTGAGCAACTTCGAGGACAAGGCCGTCCAACTGAAGGATGCGCTCGGCCTTCCCTACGCCACACCGGTATTGGACATGCCGCTGCAAATGACCAACCTGGCCGGCAAGATTGACATGAGCCAGCCGGTCTGCGTCATGATGATGGATGCCAAAAAATACGGCGTGGCCAATCCGGGGGAGGCGATGGTCATGCTGGTGCCGGCCAAGGATCCCAAGGTACTGCTCGACTCATTTGCCTTGAAGGCAGGCACGGATGATGACAAAGAGGCCGGGGACGAACAAGAGAGCGACAAACCCAAGGACAAGCCCAAGGACAGCGGCAAGGGCAAAGGGAAGTCCAACGAGAGCCTGAACCAGCCGGAGACCAAGAGGCCCCCGAAGGAAGGCAAGACGCCGGGCGAAGGCAAGAAGTCCGGCGAGGAAAAGGAGACGGCGGAGGGCGTCACCA
This sequence comes from Phycisphaerae bacterium, assembly GCA_035542775.1. Lineage (GTDB taxonomy): Bacteria > Planctomycetota > Phycisphaerae > UBA1845 > UTPLA1 > DATKKX01. The sequence goes on from DATKKX010000148.1 coordinate 10,169, forward strand.
GGATCCAGATCATGGGTCAGCCGGTCTATGCCGCGGTGAAGGGCAAGTACCTGATGGTGGGCCCGAACCAGGATTGCATCGCCAAGGCGGCCAAGGCCGAAAAGTCCATGGCCAAGGGCCTGGCCGAGGCGAGGCTCGCGGCCCTCGAAAAGAGCGATCTCTATGTCAGCATCGCCATGTCCTCGGTGGTCAACGCGTACAAGGACATGTTCGTGCCGCTCCTCACGATGGTGACCGCGGCTACCGATCCGGAAGGCAAGAACGTCAAGCAGCTCGTCAAGGTTCTCGGCGAGACTTCCGCCGTCGATCTCAGCGTGGGCTTTGACAAGAACGGCCTGACCCTTCTGGTGCTCATGTCGCCGGTGAAGGACAGCGACATGGAGAAGGTGATGGGCGACGCGAAGAACTCGGACAAGTCGCTCCTGACTTATCTGCCCGAGGAAAAGTACCTGGTGACCATGGGCACCACCGGCGGCTACAGCCAGCACAGCGAGAAATTCGGCGGGGAGAACATGTTCTCCCAGATCATCAAGTCCGCGGGTGCCAAGGGGCTGAATGAAGAAGCCCTCAAGACGCTGGATGCGGAGCTGCTCAAGCTGGCCAAGGCCGGCGGGCCGACGGCGATGTGCCTCAGTTTCCTGCCCGAGGGCGCGGAGGGCATGTTCGGTTTCACCTTCGTTGCCGAGCCCAAGGATGCCAAGGAGTACGTGACCTGCCTGCGGAACATCTACAAGACGGCGTGGAGCGTCGCGGAGGGCGGGGACAAGGAGCAGGCCGCGGAGAAGAAGGCCGGCGACAAGGAGAAGGATGAAGAGAAGGGCGAGGCCAAGAAGGCCGGCGACGACGAGGAGAAGAAGGGCAAGGAGCCCAAGGGCGGTGTCAAGGAAGAGGTCGCCAAGCTCAAGGAGAACATCCTCCATGCTCCTGACGCCGAGACCATCGAAGGCAACAAAGTTGACACCCTGACCGTCAAGCTGGAAGGCCTCGCCGAGATGTTCGACGTCGGCGAGGACACGGTGGGCATGGTCCAGAAGGTGCTCGGCAAGGAACTCGTCATTCGCTTCGGCGCGGTGGGCGAGAAGAACTTCGTCCTGACTTTCGGCGGAGGCAAGAAGCGTTTCGAAACCGTCTGCAAGCACCTGAAGTCCCCGGGTAACAGCCTCGAGAAGGACGCCAGCATCAAGGAAATGTCCGGTCGGCTGTCCTCGCCGCGCGTTTCCGAGTTTTACATCGCGGTGGACAACATCGCCCAGGCAGTCAAGAGTGTCTTCACGGCGCTGGGCGAAGCTGAGGAGTTTCCGTTCGAGGTTCCGACGGTCAATGCTCCCTTGGCGATATCCGGGGCCATGAAGGGATCGGTCCAGCAGATTGACGTGGTGATACCGATGAAGCTCATCAAGGCCGTCAAGGAGGTCGTCGACAAGATGTCCGCGTCGGGCGGCGACTTCGACGAGGATGAGGAGGCGGCCGACAATGACGAGGGTGAAGGCGCTGCCGCCAAGCCCGCGGCGAAGCCGGGCGCTAAGACCGAAGTCAAGAAAGACAAGGCCAAAGAGAAGGGCAAGGAGAAGGGCAAGGACAAGGGCAAGGACAAGGACAAGGAGGAAGACGAGGGCGAAGGCGACAATTGACGTCCCCGCTCGAAGTTGCGTCGGCCGACCCCGACCGCAGATCGAACTCAAGGCCCTGCCCGCCACTGGGCAGGGCTTTCTTGTTGTTGACACCCGCGTCTTCGCTGCCTTAACTGGGATGTGATGGCCAGGCTTTACACTCGCAAGGGCGACGACGGCGGCACGGTCCTGTTCGACGGGACGCGCGTCCGGAAGGACGACATTCGCGTCGAGGCCTACGGAGACATCGACGAGCTGAACGCCCATCTGGGCGACGCCGTCCTGGTGATACCGCGCGGCTCCGATCCATCCGCCGCGGCACTGCGCGATCGGATCATCCGGATTCAGCACGAGCTCTTTTCGATTGGAGCGGAGCTGGCCACGCCGGCGGAGTCGCCCCGCCATGACAAGCTTGTCAGCGTGGCGGCCGACCAGATCTCGCGACTGGAGTCCTGGATCGACGAAGCCGCCGCGGCGACGCCTCCGCTCAACTCCTTCATTCTCCCCGGGGGTGATCCGCTGGCCTGCCGACTGCACATCTGCCGAACGGTGTGCCGTCGGGCTGAACGGCGCGCGGTGGCACTGGCATCGCGGGTGTCGCTCAACTCCCGGGTGCTGGCCTACCTGAACCGTCTGGGAGATCTGCTGTTCGCCTGGGCCCGATTGGCGAACCATCTGGCGGGCATCGCCGATCAGCCCTGGATCAAGCCGGAATCCGGCCATCCTGCGCCCTGACGAGCCCCTGGGTGGATCTGCGCTGGTTTGCATCGGTATGGAATTGATATGGCGATGTTCCTGCACATAGCGGTGGCTTGGGTGATGCTGGCGTCGTTCCCGGCAGCGGGTGATCGTGCCGCCGAGCCGCCCGCCGCATCCCGCCCGTCCACGGATGTGGCTCAACTCCCCGATCGTTTGAGGGTGGTGACTTTCAACGTGCAGCAGTGTCTGGGCGGGACCGAGCGGATCATCGAGTTCCTGCGCGCTCAGAACGCCGACTTGATATTCCTGCAGGAAGTCCCGGCGACGGACAGCAACCAGCAAGACACCGCTGCCCGGATCGCCGAGGCGCTGGGCGGCCTGCGCGTCGTTTCGGCGGCGACGCTCGACATCCCGGCCAAAGAGCACTGCGATCAGGCCATCCTGTCACGTTTCCCGCTGAGTGACGGCCGGGCTCGCACGGTCTTGCAGGGAGAATGGGTGTATGCGGTGGAGGCGACGATCCAGGGCCGGGACGGCCCTCTGCATCTTTTCAGCGTCCACACGCACTCGACGGCCGAGTTGACCACCGAGAATATGATCCGGACTTCCGCGGCCCGGCTGGCCGAGGTTTCCGCCCTGTTGGAGGTGGTCGGCAAGCTCGCCGGTGACTTGATTGTGGCCGGCGATTTCAACGCCGCACCGTGGATGCCGGAGTACAGCGGCATCACCCGGGTGCTGAGCGACTTCGGGGCCGTCGACCAGGATGCGAAGCTGTCTTTCCCGTCCTACAAGCCGAGTGTGCGCATTGATTACATCTTCGGGCGCGGCGGCTGGTCGGCGCGCTCATATCAAGTGCTCGACGTTCGCCTCTCCGACCATCGAGCCGTGCTTGCAGAACTGGAGCTGAAAGCACCGACGTCCCAGCCGCAATCCCGCGCCATTTCAAAGTAACCAGCCGCTGCCGGGACTACCTGCTTGGGTCCACCGCCCTCGCCGCCTGCCGCCGTTCTTCGTTCCAGGACGAAGTAATCGTCCAACCCTGGAATCGCCAGGCGCTGGTACGCACTCATGATCCGCGGATCGCCCATGAGCGTGTCGATGTGCATCCATATTTTGAAGGTGACGATGAAGCGGGGCTTGAACCGCTCGATCACGTCGAAGACCCAGGCCGGCGAACCCCCGGGAATGTCGTACCGTTTGCCGGTCGTCCGGAGGCGGTCGAGGTCGGCTTGCCGGGCACGCAACACGGCCGGCGAGTTGATGCCCGAACTGTCGAGGATGACCTGCTTCGGCAGGGCGTACGCAAGAGCGCCGACCTCGCCGACCAGGAAGGTGTCGCCCGGCGCGCATCGCGGGCGAAGGATGTCCGCGATCTCGAGATAGGCGCGGGTCCGCTGCCCGAAGAGGTTCTCATAGATCGTCCGATTCCAGGTGCCGGCACCGCACAAGCCCAGGGCTCCGAGTGCCAATAGAAAGACCGGCGCACCGCCCTGTGCAACCGCCAGACGCGCCGCGGAGGAGGGCCCCGCGGACGCCGTGGCGAACTTCACGATGCGGTCGAGCCCGAACGCGGCCAGCAGCAGGATGCCCGGAAAGAGCGGGCTGAGGTACCACGGGAAATACAGGGAGATGCGGGCCGCGGACAGCCCGGCCAGATAAAGGACGATCCACAAGGCCACGAGCAGCAGTTCCGATTTCCGTTTCAACGCGACCGCCAGGCCGACGACGGCAAGCCCGCAGGCGACCTTCATCTCGGCGCTGAAGGTCAGCCGGTACCCGTTCAGGGCCAGGATGTGGAGAGGTGAGTCCGCGTGGACCATTTGTTTGGCGACGACGGAATGCGGTACGACGCCGCCGTAGGTCAGGTCCGCATAGATCAGCCACGGCAAAGTCACGACAGCGGCCGCCAACAAGGGTCGCCAGGCCCGCCGGGGTCCGTGCAGCAGGGCCGCGCCGGCAGCGAGCAGGATGACCAATGCGCCATCAGGCCGCAGCAGAAACGCTGCGCCCCCGACCAATCCGGCCGACACATAGCGCCCTCGCAGAGTCAGCAGCATCGTCCCGTACACGGCCGCCATGCTGAGCGCGGTTTCCATTCCTGAATTGGCCACGAAAGCCAGGTCTGGATGCAGCGCTACGCATAGGGCGAGGGCCGCGGCCTCCCAGCGTCCCAGCGGGCGCAGGGCCAGCGCCTGGATCAGCATGACGACGCCCATGACCGACACGATTCCCAGGCCGCGCGCCGCCAGCGGCACACTCATTCCGGCGAGCTTGAAGAGGGCCAGCAGGATGGTCAGAAGAGGCGTGGTCGTGCCGAGGACGGCCTCCCCGCGATTGAACACGATTCCGTATCCGGCGGCGAGGTTGTCCGCATAGCGAAAGGTGATATAGGCATCGTCGATCAGGGATGGTCCATGCCAGAGGGCGGCGGTAAGGGCAACCAGCGCGGGAGCGATGAACAGCGGGACGCTGAGCCGGTCCGGCGCTTGGGCGGGATCGCCTGCAGTGTGGCTCTGCAAAAGCGCTTCAGGCACTGGCTCCATGCCTCCACTCGCCGAATGTGCGGGGGGTTTCACCGATTGATACGCGTGGCGCCTTTATCCTCGGACCACCCACCGCGCGATTTCGGTGATCTTCGGCGGTTTGCCCTGCAGCAGCAAGCCGACGCGGAAAATCCGTCCCGCGGCCCATACGCAGATGACCATCGTCACCAGCGTGCCCGTGGCGCCCACCAGCGGCTCCCAGAGGGGAACGCCTGGCGGGATGGACATCCGCAGGATCATCAGCATAGGCGTGCACGGCGGAAACAGCGAAAGGACGACTGAAAAGAGGCTGTTCGGGTGCTGTATGACAACCCCCATGGCGAACATGGGGATGCACAGAAGAAGCCAGACCGGCATCATCAAGTTCTGAGCTTCTTTGACGTCGTTACAGCAGGCGCCCAGGGCCAGGAACAGCGAGCCGAACATAAGGATGGACAGGGCCTGGAACACCGCGAACCAGATGATCATATGTAGAGGAATCGCGTGGGTGTAGCCGTAGTGGTTCAGTACCACGAAGCCGCCGCCGAGGTAGAAGGCCACCAGAGTCACGGCCACGCCGACGTACCCGAGCAGCTTTCCGAACATGAGCTCGAACGGGGCCACCGAGCCGAGCAGGACTTCGGCGATGCGCTGCATCTTCTCCTCCAGCACGCTGTTGAGCAGCGGTCCGGCGGTGATGGACAAGGCCATGAACATGAGCATCATCATGCCGAACGGCACGCCGAAGGTGATGACCTCGTCGATCTTTGCGGCCTCCTTGATCTCGCCGCCGGGCCCGCGCTCCAGCAGGCCGAGGTTCTCGACGGAGACGGGACTCAGAGCACGGTTGACCACCTCACGATCGATGCCGGCGCCGGCCAGGCGAACGGATATCACGCGATCGTTGATGATCCCGCTCAGCCAACGGCGGACGTATTCATAGGTGGGCTGGTTGGAGTAGTACCGGACCATGGCCTCGCCGGGCTTCTCGCTGGTGCCTTCGAGAATGTCCGGATCAGTCACGATGAAGGCGAACAGCTCGCCCTTGCGGACGCGATCGGAGAGCGTCAGGAGTTGGGCCTCGATGTTGTTCGGCGCGACCGGGACGTTGATGAGGATGTATTCGGGTTGGAGCTGCCGCTGGGTCTGCGGATCGTAGATCTCCTCCTTGTTCCGCTTCTCGGCCGCCTGCTGAAGAGGCTGGAACAGTTTGCCCGAAGGATCCAAAACGGCGATCTTCTTGGCTCCGAGCTCGACCCGGCCCTCCATCAGCACCTGCATCCCGATACCCCCGCCCATCATGACCGGCATCAGGAAGATGGCGATGATGAATGCCTTGGTGCGGACCGTGGCGCGATATTCCCGCCGGGCGATGACCCACAGCTTACGCATGGCCGACCTCCTCACTCTGCGGCCGGGCGATCCGCACAAAGATGTCGTACAGCGACGGAGCGGCGATCTCGAAGTGCTCCACCCGTGCCATGGCCATGAGCTGCCTCAGTATTTCCTGGGGGTCGGCGCCCTCGGTGATCCGCAGTTCCTGAAGCCGGCCGAAATCGTTGACCTTTTCCACGCCGGCGAGCCTGGAGAAGTCCACACCGTTCTCGGCCAGGCGGACTCGAATCGTGTCCGCCCCGTAGCGGCTCTGGATCGATTCCAGCGTGCCGTCCAGCACCTTGCGGCCCTTGAAGATCATAAAGATGAAATCGCACATGCGCTCGGCCACATCCATGTCGTGCGTCGAGAAGATTACCGTCGTGCCCCCTCGCTTCATCTCCAGCACCACGTCCTTGATGGTTTCCTGGTTGACCGGATCCAGGCCTGAGAAGGGCTCGTCCAGGATCACCAACTCGGGCTTGTGCAGCACCGTGGCGATGAACTGGAGCTTCTGCGACATGCCCTTGGAGAGCGACTCCACACGTTTCCTCTTGTAATCGGCAAGATCGAGGCGTTCGAGCCATTGATCGATGTCGCGCTGGCAGTTGCGCACGCCCTTGAGTGCGGCATAGAAGCGCAGCAGCTCGTTGATCTGCATCTTCCGATACAGGCCTCGTTCCTCGGGCAGATAACCGACCCGGTCAGAGGCGGCCTCGCCGGCGGTGGCGTCCTCGCCGAAGACCTTGATCCCGCCGCAGTCCGGGTGGAGGATCCGCATGATCATTCGAAGGGTCGTGGTCTTACCCGAGCCGTTCGGCCCGATAAAACCGTAGACCGAGCCGGTCGGCACCTGTAACGACAACCCGTCGACGGCAACGGTGGTGCCGAAGGTTTTGGTCACCCCTTCTATTTCGACGGCATGCATGGTTGCTCCCACATTGCGACACTCGCCGACCACCCGGCGCTCGCAGAGTATTCAACGCGGCCTCCGCCTGCTCCTCACGCCGAAAAAAGGTGTCAGGATGACTTTTCGGGCGCTTTCCGCGGCCTTCCCCGCGGCCGCAGTGTCGAGGGCAGCTCCAGGCGGGCGGCGATGCGGCCCTGCCACGCGGGCGACCCGAACGGCGCGCCCCGGATCACGCTCCGACGCACCGCTTCAAGATCCTCCTCATCCAGGCCGCCGTTGACATCGCCGGCCCAGCCCCGCGGCCGATCCACGGGCCATTCCGCTAGCAGATGATGCAAGGCTGCCCGGCGGTCCTGCCGGCAGAAAAGGCTGTTCCACATCCAGTCCTCCGCCCGGCGCACCAGGCCGGCACGCAGCGGGTTGGCTTCCACATAGCGGCAGACGGTCAGGAAGTGCGGATCTTCCTGGACCGGAAAGCTCTTGAAGCGACCCTGGTAGAGCGGGCCCTCGCCGGCTGTGCCGCGACGGGCATGCCAGCGGTGCGTGTGCGTCACGGTGAGCCACTGCATCCAGGAGGAGAGGTTCGTGCGCCGGCCGGCCTGCAAGACGAGATGCCAGTGGTTGGGCATGAGGCAGTAAGCCAGGAGGCCGGGGGCGTCAGCCCGCTCAAGGGCCGCGGCAAGCACGCGCTCGAAAGCGGCGTATTCCTCGCCTTTCCTGAAGAGGGCCATCCGCATGGCTCGGCGGTTGAGCACGTGATAGACGACGCCGGGCTCGGTGAGACGCAGAGGTCTGGGCATGGAGGCAAGCTAGGTACAGGCGGCGATTCCGTCAAGGGAAAATGATCCTGACACCTTTTTTCGGTTCAAACTCCACAGCCGTCATTATCGTCTCACACCCCGCCCAATCCCAGCGCCGTGCCGATCTGGTAGACCGCCAGCGCCGATATGTAAGCAAGCGCCAGGGTGTAAGCGAAGAGGAACGCCGGCCAGCGCAGCGAGCGGGTTTCCTTGCGGACCGTGGCCAACGTGCTGACGCATTGGCAGGCCAGGACGTAGAAGATCATCAGGTCGATGCCCACCAGGGGCGTCAGCACGCGACGGCCGCCGGGCCAGGTCGCGGAGGCCAGTTGAGCGCGGAGATCGACCGAGTGCTCGTTGGTCGCGCCGATGGCGAAGGTGATGCCCATCGTGCCGACGAAGACCTCGCGGGCCATGAACGAGCTGAGCACTCCCACGCCGATCCGCCAGTCGTAGCCCAGAGGCTTGATGACCGGCTCAATGGCGTGCCCCAGGCGGCCCAGGCAGCTTCGATGCAGCCGTTCGGCGGCGATGATGTTCTCGCGGACCTGCACCTGATCGGGCCCCAGGCCGGCGATCTGGGCCTTGGTCTCCGGCGAGAGATCGGCGTCCTTGATGTGCGGGAAATAACTGAGAGCCCAGACGATCACGCACCCGGCGAAGATGATCGTCCCCGCGTCGGTCAGGAACACCTTGCTGCGATCCCACATCACCCGGAGGATCGACAGGGGACGCGGCAGATGATAGGGCGGAAGCTCCATGATGAAGGTGGGCTGCGGCCCGGCGAAAATCGTCTTCTTGAAGATGCGGGCCATGATCAGGGCGACGCCGGTTCCCAGGAGGTAGAGGGAGAACATCGTCACCGCCTTGAGCCACGTCTTGTTGCCGAACACGGCGCCGACCAGAACCAGATAAACCGGCAGCCGCGCCGAGCAGCTCATCAATGGGGCCACCAGGATGGTGGTGAAGCGGTCGCGCTTGTTTTCGATCGAACGGGTGGCCAGGATGCCGGGCACGGCGCAGGCATAGCACGAGATCAGCGGAATGAAGCTCCGGCCGTGCAGGCCCACGCGGCTCATCAGGCGGTCCATGATGAACGCCGCCCGGGCCATGTAACCGCTGTCTTCCAGGATGGCCACATACAGGAACAACAGGCAGATCTGCGGAAAGAAGATCACCACCGCCCCGACGCCGGTGATGATGCCGTCGACCACCAGTGAGCGCAGCGGCCCCTCCGCGAACATCGAGCCGACCCAGCGGCCCAGCGCCGACCGCCCGCTTTCGATCAGGTGCATCAGTGGTTCCGCGCCGGCGAAAATCGAGATAAACACGAGAAACACGACGCCGGCGAACACCAGCGGCCCCCAGAGACGATGCGTCAGCACGGCGTCGATCCGATCTCTGGTGCGGGAGCCGGCGCTGCGCCGGTCCCGTTTTGGTCTTTCGGCGTCACGTCGAACGCGGCGGGCAAGTTCGGTAATCCAGGCGTAGCGGGCCTCAATGGTCGTGCTGGCGGCATCATCGCAATGATGCCGTACGTCTGCCGCCGCCGCCCGGAGCTCATCGGCGCTGGCCGCAGGCAGTTGGGCCAGGAACTTCTCCGCCGACCGTCGGTTGGCAGCCTCGCCCGACAGATAGTCGCACAACCACAGCATTGCACCCGCGACGGCTGCGTGGGGCGGCGTGCGGCCCGATTGCTCGAGAGCTTCGGCGGCTCTGGCGATCGCTTTCTCGAAGGGTTCGGTCAGGCGCCAACCGCGGGGCGGCGGGCGGTGACCGTTGAGGTTCTCCAAGGCGCCGCGGATGTCCTCGACTCCGGTCCCGCGATCGGCCACCGCCGGGATGACAGGCACGCCCAGCTCGGCGGCGAGCGCCTGGCAGTCGACTGCCACGCCGTGCTTGGCGGCGACGTCCATCATGTTGCACGCAACCACGACGGGCATTCCGAAGTCCAGAATCTGCGAGGCCAGGTACAGGTTGCGCTCGAGATTGCTGGCATCGATTACCAGCAGAACGCCGTCGGGCCGCTGTGTCCCCGGGACGCGGCCGAGCAAGACGTCGCGAGCAACCTCCTCATCGGGCGAACGAGCTGACAGACCATATGTGCCGGGCAGATCGATCAACGTGACGCGGCCGCTGGGCAGCGAGCCTTCGCGTTTCTCCACGGTGACGCCGGGGTAATTGCCGACCTTGTGGCGCAGACCGGTCAGGGCGTTGAAGAGAGTCGTCTTTCCGGAGTTGGGGTTCCCCGCAACCGCGACTCGCTTGAGCGACTTCATCGGTGCCGCGCATTCGGCAGGTGTGGGCATCAACTGATCTCGATCAAAACAGACGCGGCCTCGGATCGGCGGAGACTCAATCTGTAGCCGCGGACCTGCAGCTCGAGGGGATCGCCCCACGGCGCAATTCGCACCAGGCGCACCGCAGTACCGCGGGTCAGGCCCATCTCCTGCAAGCGATGACGAACCTCGGGCGTGCCTTTCAGCTGCCGGATCTTACCGGATTCTCCCGGGGCAAGGTCGGCAAGGTGGCGGGCGGTGGTTTCCATGAACGACGATCCTTCGGGCGCGACCTCAATGCCCTCGTCCGGCAGGGGCAGGTGGGGTCGCTATTTGGTATTGAGACTCATTCTCAATACCCACGGAAGACTTTAGCCTGATATCGGCTGTAGTTCCAGAGCTTCGGATCATGAAATCAGGCTCTTTTTTCGCGCGCAAAAGGAGAACCCGCGAATTGTTCACTTAACTATTTACTTGATGGTCGGTTAAGACGTGGCTCTAAGTGCTGGATGGATACTGCCCTGGGATCGAGCCCGGCGAGATTCCCTGCGAGCCCTTTTCGCCGACGAGTTTGATCTTCATGACGCGGCCGACCTTGAACTTGACCGTCCGCTTTTCAGGCACTTCGACACGCTCGAGCGTCTTGGGATTCTGCGCGATCCGCGCTGCCCGAACCTTGCTCTCGAACACGCCGAAGTCTCGGAATTCCAAGCGATTGCCATTCCCGAGCTCATCCATGATCTCGTCGAGGAAACTCTGAATGATCCGCTTAACGACGACCCGCTTGTTGCCGGTGCGGTCCGCGATGCGGTCGATCAACTCCTTCTTAGTGACGGTTTTCATGGCGACGTCCTGAATCGGTTGTGTCGAGCATCTGGCACCCACAAGACACGCATACAGAAAGGATCGCAAGCTGCCTGCTCGAAGCGAGCAGTCGCGACGATCGCGGCGTGTCCGCCACATCGAAAACGAACGTAACCTATACTACAGCAACTAGTTCCTGTCACGCAAGCGTATTTCCCTCCGAATGAAACGGCGAGATACACCCAAGTCCTTGCCCGATACGACGATACGACAACGGGCGGCAGGACGGCAGGTTCTCGCCGATGGGACACATAAACGTAAGGCCTTGTCAGCAAAACAGTTACTTGCGTTCACCCTGTACCGGAGGGCGTGAGTCTCCTGGGCCTTCTCCGACAGGACATCGCTTCGTCCGCCGTGCACCCTGTTGCGGGTCGTGCCCGCCGCGTTTACGCGCCGGAGATTTCAGTCTCCAGGTGGTCCAGGAATTCGGAAACACTCGGCGAATCAAAGTAATCTTCGAAATGCGTGATTGAGATCGACATGGTGTCGCCGAAGGTCGTGTTCCCCACCAGCCAGCCGGGGTGACAGTTCATGGGGCCCGCACCGGCCAGGTTGATGATCTTTGCCGCGCCGAGCCGCCTGGTCTGATCGCCAAATCGGTAACTCGTGCACCCGGCAGCGCCGCGCGGGATGCGATGCGTCGTCACGGCGAGCGTCGCGGGAAACGGCCATCGCTGGGTCGCGCGATACATCTCCCAAGTGGCCTCGATCCCGCTGCCCGCGACGTAGTCGCGGAACTGTGTCGCCGCCACGGCATCGGCCCGCGTCCAATCTGTCAAGTCATCGCTCGCGAAGACGATCCAGGGAATGATCACGTGGTTGCCGTGGACACCGGGTCTGCCGCCTTCTCTTGGCAACGGCAGCGCGTGCGAGAAGAGGTAGTGCTCGCGCGGGCGGCCTCGCTCCGTCGCCATCCGGATGTACGTCCGGGCAATGCCGATCATCAGTGCTCGGGTGTACAGGAGCGGACCGGGACTGATCCGCCGGCGAGCGGTGGTCTCGAACTGCTTTCGGAATGCCGCATCGTAGCGGCGAAGCTGGAAGTTGCAGGCGGTGGTTGCGTTCTCGGGTCTGGCCACGACGCGCGGCTGGCGGAACAAGTCGTGGTAAGCGTGTCGAAGGCGCCCCTGCCAGACGCGCAGCAGGGACTTCGGGAATCTCCACGGATAGGGCCGTCGGACCGCGGCACGGGGATCCGCGCCGAGTGTCAGAGGTTCGTCACACAGCAAGGCGTGTAATTCGCGCATGAGCAGGTGCCCGCCTTCCATATCCATCAGCGGGTGTGACCAGCGCAGGCCCAGTCGGTGCCGGTCGGGCGCCGCCTGCACGTGCACAAGGCGAAGTTGCGGGCCGCAAGTCGGGTCGACCGGATCATCCAGCGCCCGGCGCAGCGGCGCATCGGCATCTTGCGCCGTCGGGTCGACGAAGTGGTGTTCGTACTCGACGGCATCCTCCAATGCCGCATCCGCTCCGACGTGCCAATAGGCCCGCCGCGTGATCGGGGTGAAGCGGATGTGCGCGGACAAGGCCGGGTAGGCCCGCCCGAGCCTGCTCGCCGCCGCGGCCAGATCCTTCGGATCAAGCGGCCCTTCCAGATCGGCGATCAGCATCACGCTCAGTCCGCAGTATCCTCGGCGCCGCAACGACTCGTGGGTTGCCAGCAACGCATTGTCGACAGGGTTGAGGGGATAGCTCAGCGCTCGGGGCACATCGGGCTCCGGTGGTACCAGCATGTTTTCCGCGTCCGAGCCGCCCGACGATCAACGATGCGCCCTCTGCCATGCGACCAGCTCGGTCAGCTCCGCGGCGAGCTTGTTGTATTCCTTGAAGGTCAGCGACTGCTGGCCGTCGGAGAGGGCTTTGTCCGGCTCCGGATGCACCTCCACCATCACGCCGTCGGCTCCGGCGACCACCGCCGCCTTGGCCATGGCCGGGACAGCCCAGTTGATGCCCACGCCGTGCGAGGGATCAGCGATGACCGGCAGGTGGGTGTGATGCTTGACCATCACGACGGCCGACAGGTCAAACGTGTTTCGGGTCATGGTTTCGAAGGTGCGGATGCCGCGCTCGCACAAGATGACCTGATAGTTGCCCAGCGACAGCATGTACTCCGCGGCCATGAACAATTCTTGCAGTGTGGCGCTCATCCCCCGCTTCAGCAGCACCGGCATGCGCAACTGGCCGGCGGCCTCCAGCAGCGAGAAATGTTGCATGTTCCTCGCGCCGATTTGGATGACATCCGCCACCGCCGCCACGGCGCTGAGCGACTCCGTATCCTTGACCTCGGTCACGACGCGGAGGTCGAAATGCTTTTTGACCTCTTCCAGCAGCCGCAGCCCCTCTTCCTTGAGCCCCTGGAACGCGTAGGGCGACGTTCGCGGCTTGAAGGCTCCGCCGCGAAAGAACTTCGCCCCGGTCTTGGATACCGCCTCGGCGGTGCGGAAGACCTGATCGTGTGATTCCACCGAACACGGCCCGGCAATCACGGCGAAATTCCCATCGCCGATCTTCGCTCCTCGAACCTCGACCACGGTGGACTCCGGCTTCACCTCGCGGCTGACCAGCTTGTAGGGTTTGGAGACCGGCACGCACTCTGCCACCCCCTCCAGGTGCTGGAAGAGCTCGGCGGCCAGCGCGCCCTGGTTTCCGGTGATGCCGATGGCCACGCGGATCGAGCCGGGTATCTCATGCGGCATATATCCCAGTTCGCGGATTCGCTGGCACACCTTCTCGATCTGATCCGGCGTTGCACTTTTCTCCATGAGAATCAACATGGTGGGGGCCTCACGTTTTGTCCGAGCTGCCCGGCAAGCTCTCCGGCGCGTGCTCCGGCAGCGCGTTTCACAAACCAACTCCGGCAGCTTGATGCACTTTCACCATCTGCGCGCCCCCGGCTGCGCCGGAGCGGTGGATTGTAGCCGCCGGGGGACTGAAGCGAAACCGCTGACCGGCGGGGCCGGCGGGCCGGAATCCGTGACAGTTCCGGAGCGCGGAGGCGGAATACGGTGGCGCTCGCATTCCACGTCGGCCGCTCGCCCCGGCGGACAGGCTGAGGGGACGACGCTACTCGTCTGGTGTGTCTTTTGATGGGCGTCTCGGCATTCGGGCGGGCTGCACGATCCGCTTCGCGTATGCCCGCAGATGGTCGATCAGGGTGGATTCTTTTTCGGGGTCCAGATCGTATTTGTCCTCAAGCTCGTTCAGAGCCTGGTCGATCGTCCAACCGCATTTCCTCACGCGGTACGCGGCGAGCACGGCGTTGGACCGCTGCTTGCCCGCGCCGCAATGAAAAAAAACCGGCCAGTTTGCCTTGTCGCCGATGGCGTCGGCGGCTTGATCCAGGGTGCTGAATTCTCCGCGGCCGTCACCCGGCATGGGGAATCGCAGCAGCCGCAGGCCGCCCTCCTTGACCGCCTCCACTTCCTCCACGCAGCTCGGCTCGTCCTTCAGGTCCGTCAGGCTGACGACAGTCTTGATATGTTTCTCGCTCCGAAGGGCCTGGATGTGGGCGGCGGTCGGGAAGCCGCCCCGATACACGCCGTCCGGCACGACCTCCGCAAACCTCCGGGGGTACTGCAGCGACCTGGAGACGACGGCGGTGACGCCCGGCGGCACCAGCACAGCGACGATTAACAACAGTGTCCGGGAGATCTTCATGTGCGTTAGAGATCGTTGATGTAGTCAACCAACTGCCGCAGACGGCCGTGGGAATGCCGGTTGAACTCCAGGACCAGCCGCGGCTTGTCAGGAACGTCGTCCCCCTCTTCCTCCAGCGCCTTGGTCTGCTCGATCGTTCCCTTGTCCACGAGGTCGGCAAATGCGCTGCGGACATGCTTCATCGCCGCGTCGGGCGGGGCCTCATTCAGCCGCATCACCAGGGTGTTGCCGACGTAACGAAGCGAATGGAAGCGTTTGTAAAAGTGCAGGATTTCCTTGACCGCCACCTCTACGTCGTCGGTCAGCTTGAAGAGCTGCATATCCTCTTCGTTGATCATCTTGTTGTGCAGCAACTCCGCCTTCACGTAGGTTCGCCAGTGCTGCCAGTAGGTTCCGCCGGGGGCATCGACCAGGACCAACGGCATCAGAGGCGCCTTGCCCGTCTGGATCAGGGTCATGACCTCGAAGCCTTCGTCCTGCGTGCCGAAGCCGCCGGGAAACAGGGCCACGGCCTTGGCCTCGCGCATGAACATCAGCTTGCGGGTGAAGAAGTACTTGAAGTTGATCAGCTTCTTGTCGCCCTCGATGATCTCGTTGGTGCGTTGCTCGAACGGCAGGCGGATGGCTACGCCGAAGCTGGCCTCGCGCCCGGCTCCGCCGTGGCCCGCTTTCATGATCCCGTCGCCCGCGCCGGTGATCACCATCCAGTTCGCCTTTCCCATCCGCTCCGCGAACTTCATGGCCTGAACATATTCAGGATGGCCTTCCGGGGTGCGGCTCGATCCGAAGATGGTGACCTTGGGAATATGCTCATAGGGCTCGAAGATCTTGAAAGCGTATCGGAGCTCCGCCAGGGCCCGATCGATCAGCTTGATGTCGCCCCGGTTTATGCCGTCGCGAGACATGCGGCACACCGTCTTCAGCATGTTCGCGTACAGCTCTCCATCCGGGCCGGGGGCATACCGCTGTACAAAATCAGCGATCGCGGCATCCCGGATCGCCCGCTCTTCGTCGCTTAACAATCCCACACCGTTGGTAACACTAGGATCCATGAATCTCAATCACTCCACATTCCAGGGCAATCAGTATAACCGTTGGACAGCCTGTTGGCGATAGCCGGGCAGGCCACCGCCCAAGGGCCTGGGGTCCTTGAATGCGAGCCGCGTGGAGCATCGCTCCGCGGTATCGCTCCAGTTCGGTCGACGCTGGGCGAGCGGAGGATCACATTTGATCCGGGCGATGCCGCAGGGCCGTTGTCACCGTATCGGTTCTGTCCCGACATGTGCCGTCACTCCGGCGGCGCCGACCATGGGACTCATACCACATTCAGACCTTCTGACCCAATCGCCTCTTGCCCGGCTTGGCGAGTGATCCCGTGACCGATCGGCGTCCGGCCCGAACAGGTTCGCGAGGAATCGAGCGGGCGCGCATTATTGCTTCAGACTCTCCTGCCACCGCCGTCAGGCGACTAAAGTAGAAGGGGTGGCAAGCGGGACTTCACCCGGCGCCCCGCATCCGCCATCCGCTTTGCACACCGAGCGCCGAACCGAGGGTCGGGGTCGCCCCGACGTGAGGCATTGACGTTCACGCCGAAGCATGAGAATCGCACCCGGCGATGGAGCGTCCCGGCGGGATGGAACCATTCTCATTAGCGCTACTGAAAGCCCGCATATGAAAGCCGCGAAGAAGAAGTCGGGCACCCAGAGGAGGTTGAAGCTCCTCGGATATGGAGTGGCGGTGGCGGGCGTGGCCCTAGCGGCCGCGATTCGCTGGGGGGTGGGCCTGTACGTGGAGGAGGTGCCGCCGTTCATCACCTTCTATCCGGTGGTGGTGCTGTGCGCAGTGCTTGGCGGCACCGGCGCGGGCGTGCTGGCCACGATCGTTTCGACATCGCTTGTGACCTGGCTGTTCCTGGTCCACAGCAGGGACGTGTACCTCATCAGCGCCGGCGAAGCGGTCAGCCTGGCCTTTTTCGTGTGCATCAATCTGGCGGTCAGCGTGCTGGGCGGGCGTTTTCGGGCAGCCCGCTGGCGGGCGGAAGCGGCGGCGGTTCGGGCGGGGGCAACGGCGCGCGAGCTCGAGAAAGTCGTGCGATTGTTCGACCTGACGAGCGTGCAGGTGCGCGACCTGGAGGATCGCATCACGCGCTGGAGCACCGGCTGCGAGCGACTGTACGGATTCACCGCCGAACAGGCCCTGGGATGCGTCAGCCACGAGTTGCTTCGGACTCGTTCCCTGGAGCCGCTGTCGAAGATTCGCGCCCAATTGCTGGAAACCGGCCATTGGGAAGGGGAATTGACGCTGATCGCGTCGGACGGGCGTCAAATCTTGGTGGCCAGCGAGTGGCTGTTGTGGCGCGAGCCTGACGGCCGGCCGGCAGCGATCATGCAGGCTGACCGGGATATGACTCGGCGTCGAAAAGCCGAGGAGGCCCTTCGCCAGAGCGAGCAGCGCCTGCGGGCGACATTCAACAACGCCGCGCTCGGCATCCTCGAGATTGATGCCGACGACCGCTGTGTGGCGGTGAACGATCGCCTCTGCCGGATTCTCGGGTGCCGCCGCGAGGAACTGCTGGGAATGAGCGTGCACCAACTGACAGCGCCGGAGGACCGGACTCGAAGCCGGCAGTTCATCGAGCGCCTGAAGAGTGGGCAGGTCGACCGTTTCGACTACGAAAAGCGCTATCTGCGCCGGGACGGCTCGCTGTTGTGGGTGCACGTGACCGCGTCGGCCGTGCGCGACGCCGACGGTCGGTTTCTGCGCGCCATCGGCACCATCGAGGACATCAGCGAGCGGATCAAGGCCGAAAGACGCATATGGCAACTGAACCAGCACCTGGAGCAGCGCAACATGGAGCTTGACGCCGAGCGGGCCCGCTGGCAGGGCGTGGTCGAGGGCATCGCCGACGAGGTCTGGATTTGTGATATCCACGGCCGAATGAGCCTGATCAACACTCCCACGGTCACGGGCCTGCCCGTGGAGGCCTTCAAGGACAGTTCAGCGGAGGAGATCGGTGAGGAGCTCGAGATCTTCGATGCCGACGGAGCACTGCGGCCGCCGGACCAGTCGCCATTGCTCCGTTCCTTGCGGGGTGAGGTCGTTCGTGGCGAGGAGATCGTTCGGCATTGCCGCACGGGCAGGATCCGCAACCGGCAGTTCAGCTCCGCGCCCACCCGCGACGCGACGGGCATGATCACCGGCTCGGTCGAGATCGTGCGAGACATCACCGACTACCGGCGAGCGGAACAGGCGGTGCGCGAAAGCGAGGCCAAGTTCGGATATCTGTACGAATCCAACATCATCGGCATCGCCTATTGGAACGACCAGGGCTGCCTCACCGACGCGAACCTCGCCTTCCGCGACTTCATCGGCGCGAGTGCCGAGGCGATCAAAGCGGGCCAGGTGAATTGGCGCGACTTGACCCCGCCCGAACTGCGGTTCCGAGATGATCAGGCCCTGGAAGAGATCCGCGCCGGCGGCTATTGCCGGCCCTACGAGAAGGCGTTCGTTCGTCCGGACGGGCGGCGCGTCACCGTTCTGATCACGGCGGCGAGGCTGGCCGGATCGACAACGGATTGCGTCGCGTTCGCCTTTGACATCAGCGAAAGCAAGAGGGCCGAACAGGCCTTGCGCGACAGCGAGCGGCGCTTCCGCGCCATGGCCGAGACGATTCCCGACATCATTTTCACGGCCCGCCCGGACGGGTGGTGCGACTATGTGAACACCCGCTATTACGAGGTGACCGGCCTGCTTCCGGAAGTGGATGCCGAGGACCGGGGCTGGGGTTGGACGCCGCCGCTTCATCCCGATGATGCTGAGCACGTGCGCCAATCCTGGCAGCACAGCGTGGACACCGGTGAGCCGTTTGAGGCGGAGTGCCGCTTCCACACCGCCGACGGCTCCTATCGCTGGTTCGTGGCCCGGGCCAAGCCCGACCGCGATGAGGAAGAACGGATTGTCAAATGGTTCGGCGTGTGCATGGACGTGCACGAGATGAAGTCGGCCCAGGAAGCCCTGGCGGCGGCGAAGCTGGCCGCGGAGCAGGCCAACCGGGCCAAGGATTATTTCTTTGCCGCGCTCAGTCACGAGCTTCGCACTCCGCTCATGCCCATTTCGTGGAGCGTGCAACTCCTGGCCTCGGACAAGACCCTGCAACTGAATCAGGAACAGCAGCAGCATTTGGCCAGAATACGCCGCAGCGTGGATCGTGAGGCGAGGCTGATCAGCGACCTCCTTGATGTCAACCGGATCATCCACGGCAAGCTTCAGTTGAATGTTCAAAGGACGGCCCTGCAGAGCATCATTCAGCGAGCGGTCGACGTGTGCCAGCCTGAGTTTGAGACCCATCGACTTCATGTCTCGGTGGATGTTCCCGCTGAGCCCTGCTATGTGGACGCGGACGGCCCGCGCCTGGAACAGGTCTTTTCCAACCTGCTCAAGAACTCGGTCAAGTTCACCTCAGCGGAAGGCCGGGTGAGCATCCGCTGCTGGGAAGAGGATGGTCAGGTGGTTGCGGAAGTCAGTGACAGCGGCATGGGCATCGAGGCGGAGGCGTTGAACCGCATTTTTGGGGCATTCGAGCAGGCCGAGGGACCGGGCACGCGACGAGCGCCGGGGCTGGGGCTGGGTCTGGCGATCTGCAAGGGCCTCGTTGAACGCCATGGCGGCACGATCTCCGCCGCCAGCGCCGGCCGCGGTCAAGGGTCGACGTTCACCGTGCGACTTCCCAGTTCGAGACTTGCCGCCGCGCCTGAGCCGGTCCCTGCGACGAGCACCAGGATGGCTTCCTAGGCATATCTTTGACGAACCGCCGCCGCAGTTGTGGCAGCCCAAGACCTTGCTTATCATGATCATCCGAAAGGAGGCGTTGCGTGCCTGCGGCGCACCGTCTAGGTTGGCCTAACCGGATCACCATAGTCCGCATGCTTTTGATCGGGCCGTTCGTGACCTGCCTGCTCAATCTGAATGAGCCCGGGCGCGATTGGCTGCGTTGGCTGGCGGTGGCCATCTTTGCGCTGATGGGATTCAGCGATTTTCTCGATGGCTTTCTCGCACGGCGCCTTCGAAGCGAGTCGCCGCTCGGCAAATTCCTGGATCCGCTCGCTGACAAGCTGTTCATCACCGCGGCCGTGATCATTCTTTGCGTGGTAGGGGTTCGGGACACGTCCGATATGCAATCACATGTCTCCCTCACGTTGCCTAACTGGGTCGCGGTGGCGGCGATCGGCAAGGATCTGATTGTGAGCATCGGCTTCGCGCTTGTGTATCTTTCCACAGGCCGCGTCTTCATCCGCCCTCGCCTGCCCGGTAAATGCTGCACGGCCGTTCAAACGCTGCTGGTATTGGTTATGCTAGTGTGGATTGATCTGCCGCGGTGGCTGTCGGAGGCGCCGAGGTTCTTGTGGTGGTTGGCGACGATCCTCGCGGCGGTGGCGTCGATTGACTACATCGTGATCGGCAACCGCTATGTCACAGCGGTTGCGGCGGAGGCCAAGCGACAGCAAAACGGAGAAAAGAGGTTATGATCGGGGATGAGGGTCTGTTCTGTTCAGTTCCGGAAGCGCTAGCCGAGCTGAAAGCCGGGCGGTTCATCATTCTGGTGGACGACGCCGATCGCGAGAACGAGGGCGACCTGGTCTGTGCCGCCGAGCTGGTCTCGCCATCCATGATCAACTTCATGATCCGCCAGGCGGCGGGCAAGCTCTGCCTGGCCCTGCCGGCAGGCACTTGCGAAAAGCTGAACCTGTACCCGCAGGCCAATGAGAACACCGCCCAGCACGGCACGGCGTTCACAGTGTCCATCGACGCCGGACCCGAATTCGGCGTCACCACCGGGGTCAGCGCCGCGGACCGCTGCCGCACGATTCACCGGTGTCTGGCCGATGATGCCAAGCCGTCCGACTTCCGCCGGCCCGGCCATATCAGCCCGCTGAACGGAAAAATCGGAGGGGTGCTCATCCGCGCCGGCCACACCGAAGCGAGCATCGACCTGGCCCGGCTGGCCGGCCTCAAGCCCGCTGGCGTGTTGATCGAAGTGCTCAAGGACAACGGCGAAGTCGCCCGCATGGACGATCTGACGGTCTTTGCCCGGGCCCACAACCTCAGGATCTGCACGATCGCCAAACTGATCGAGTATCGATTGCAGCGCGAGCGTTCGGTGATGCGGATAGAGTCAATCCCCATGCAGAATCCGTGGGGCAAATGGACTCTCCATGCCTATCAATCGGTGCTGGACGTCGAGCCGCACCTCGCTCTGTGCATGGGCGATCTGGGCCGCCTCGATTCGGAGGGAGAGCCGATTTCGGTCGAGCATCCCGTGCTGGTGCGGGTGCACTCGCAATGCCTGACCGGCGACATTTTCCATTCACTGCGTTGCGATTGCGGTGCCCAGCTCGAGCGGGCCATGGAGCAGATCAGCGAGGCCGGCGAAGGCATCGTCGTTTACCTGCGACAAGAGGGGCGTGGGATCGGCCTGACCAACAAGCTGCACGCTTATCGCCTGCAGGACCAGGGGCTGGACACGGTGGAGG
>DATKKX010000149.1:0-2962 GCA_035542775.1 Phycisphaerae bacterium
CGGAAGCGTCAAGCCGGACAACGTCGTGGAGTTGATGAGTTGCCCGGACGTGGACGGCGCCCTGGTTGGCGGAGCCAGCCTGAAAGCGGCGGACTTCCTGGGTATCATCGAAGGCTGCATTCGGGCAAAGAAGCTGAGATAAATCGAGGCTGAAGAGACATGATCCTTGCAAGTGTTGGAACAACGCTAGTGGGCGTCGGCATGGTGCTGGTGTCCATTCTGATGATCGGTTTGATCCTGCTGCAGAAGAACCGCGGCGCCGGACTGTCGGGCGCGTTCGGAGGCGTGGGAGGCCACTCGGCTTTCGGTACCAAGACCGGGGACATGTTGACCTGGGTCACGGTCGGCCTGGCCGCGGTGTTCCTGCTGTTGGCGATTGCCGGCAATTACATTTTTGTGCCTGCGACGCCCGCAGTCGCCGCTCCGGCAGGCACGCCAGCGGGAGGAGAGCCGGGAACGGCGGTTCCGCCGCAGCCATCGGGCGCACCGACGGGTGGCATCGTACCCGTCACTCCATTGAGCCAGCAACCCGGCGCAGCAATGCCGGTGAGCCCGACAGGCACACCGGCGCAGGGTCAGCCCGGCGGCCAGCCGACGCGCATACCGGTGCCGCGCCCGACGCCCGGCCAGCCGGGAGCGCCGTCCCCGACGCCGGTTCAGGCTCCGCCGCCGCAACCGATTCCGGCCCCGGCGCAGACGCCGCCGCCGGCTCCGGCACAGACACCGCCACCGGCTCCATCACAAGCACCGCCACCGAGCGGTAATCCGACTGCCCCATGAGGGCAGTCAGGGCCCGGGCGGAACGCAGGCGAAGCCAGGAGGCCGGCGACATGCCTGGTGTCGCAGGAAAGTGGGCCAGTCGGTGGCGCTCGCGGCCCCGTTCACGCGGTCGCCCTATCACACGGGCAAGATGCACCGGTGAGATGCAGGGGCGATAAGAGCGGGCGTGCGGCCAGTTCGTGGAGTACCGCATGATCTTGAGCATGACCGGTTTCGGCGAAGCGGAGGTGCAAGCGGACGGCGTCCGCTACCACGTCGAGATCCGGAGCGTGAACAATCGGTATTTCAAGTCGGCGATCAAGCTGCCGGAGCAGTTGCAGCCGCTGGAAGTCGATGTGGATCGCCTGCTGCGGACGAAACTCGGGCGGGGCAGCGTAACTTTCGTGCTGCGAGTCAAGGATGAGAACGCCACGGCGGCCTGCGAGATCAACGCCGCGGTGCTGACGCGATACCTCAGCCGTCTTGAGCAGGTCGCGGAGGGTCGGGCGGCGGCGAGGATCGATCTGGCCAGCCTGTTGGATGCGCCCGGCGTCTGCGAACAGCCCAATGCGAACAGGGACCTGCTGGCGGAGCAGTTCAAGGCGATCCAGCAGGCCGCAGGCGTGGCCATCGACAAGCTGGTGGAGATGCGTCGCGTCGAGGGCGAGGCGTTATTGCGAGACATCAGCTCGCAATGCGATCTAATACGCCGCCGTCTGGACGACATTCGTCGGCGGAGCCCCGCGGTGGTCGAGGATTTCAGAAAGCGGCTGCATGCCCGCATACAGCAGATGATGGCCGAATCCAGCGTGGAGCTGGACCATGACGCGTTGGTTCGGGAGGTAGCCATCTTCGCCGAGCGGTGCGACGTGAATGAAGAGGCCTCACGGATCTGCAGCCACCTCGATCAGTTCGGGGAACTGTGCGAGGGATCAGAGGAGGCCGGCAGAAAGCTCGATTTTCTGGCCCAGGAGATGCTTCGCGAGGCCAATACCATCGGCAGCAAAGCCAGCGACGCTGAAATCACGCGGCACGTCGTCGAGATCAAGGCGGCGATCGATCGCATCAAGGAGCAAGTGCAGAACGTGGAGTGACCCTCGCGGCGGGTTTTGCGGCCGTCACGGAATGCCGGACGAATCCAGCGGATCCTGAAGAAATCCTCGGTGGGCAAAAGGTAGATGTCATCGAAACCATCCACTAAGGGGAACAGGCCGGGAAAGGTCGTCGTCATCAGCGGCCCAAGCGGCGTCGGGAAATCGACGGTCTGTCACCGGCTGTGCGAGATGCTGCCGGCGGAGTTCAGCGTATCGGTAACGACACGCAAGCCCCGCCCGGGCGAACGCAACGCCGCGGACTACGATTACATCAGCGAGGACGAGTTCGTGCGCCTTCGTGACAGCGGCGGGCTTCTGGAATGGGCCGAGGTATACGGCAATCATTACGGCACGCCCAAAGCCCCGATCGAACGGGCGATCGCAGAAGGCCGGGTGATCATCCTGGAGATCGACATTCAAGGGTGCATCCAGGTGCGGCGGCACGTGCGGGAGGCGACGACGTTCTTTCTGCTCCCGCCCAGCCCGGAGGAGCAGAAGCGGCGGATCGAAGGTCGCAAGACCGACGCCGCTGATGTGATCAAGCGGCGGCTGGCCAAGGCGGACGGAGAGATCCGGTATGCAGCAGAGTCAAACTGTTACGACGAGTTCATCGTGAACGACCACCTTGATGAGACGGTTCAGAAGATCTACCAGATTGTTCGCGGGCGAGAGTAACCCAGGGGTGACATCGGATGATCGAGAGATTGAAGGACGAAGACATTATCAACAAGATCGGCGGCCGGTTTAAGCTCACGGCACTGATCCAGAAGCGCTGGCGAGAGTTGATGTTCGGAGCCAGGCCGATGGTGGAGCCCGGCAATAAGACTCCGCTGGAAGTCGTCATTCAGGAAATCGCCGAAGGGAAGATCGTCCCGGAGACCAAAGGCCCGGACAGTGGCGCCGAGAAATCCGACGAATGATGAGGTCGAAGCCAAGGCCGGCGCGCCGGCCGCGCTGAGCGGCTATGAAGTGCTGGTCGCGGTGTGCGGCGGCATCGCCGCCTACAAGACGGCGTCGCTGGTATCGGCTCTGGTGCAGCAGGGCGCCGGCGTGAGCGTGGCCATGACCGCCGCGGGGCAGCGTTTCATCACCCCGCTGACCTTTGAGAC
>DATKKX010000150.1:0-6396 GCA_035542775.1 Phycisphaerae bacterium
CTCGCTTGCCCCTCGGAGCACCGACTCCCGCAGGCTGAACCCCATGGCCCGGTAGCGCTCGACGTTTTCCGACACGACGATCGAGTCGTCCACCACGATCCCGATCGCGATGATCAGGGCCAGCAGCGATACAAGGTTGAAGGAAAACCCCGCCATCCTGTAGAGGACCGGCGCCGCTGACAGGGCGATGGGAATGGCAAGGATGACCGAGATCGCCGTGTTCAGCTTGCCCAGGAACAGCAGGACTATCAGGGCGACGACGAGAGCCGTGATAAAGAGCTCGTGGTACGTGGAATTGACCGAGGCCTGGATGGGTCCTGTCGAATCGTTGCTGATTTCGATCATGTAGCCCGAGGGCAGCATCGTGTTCCCCAACACCTTGCGCACCGCCGCGGCAACAGCCACGGCGTTTGCGTCAGTCGTCTTCTGCACGGACACCAGGACCACCGGCCTGCCGTTCACCCGCGCGTAGTCGTCCGCCGCGGGAGTCCCCCAGACAGTTCCCACCTGGTCCACCCGGATGCCCCGGCTGGAGTCCACCAGGGTCCGCGAAATCTGCGAGATGTCGGCGGGCTGGTTCTGCGTGGAGAACGTCAGCGCGTTGTTGTTCTTCACAATCGTCCCGATGGGCATCTGCAACGCTGAATTGGAGATGGCGGCCACCACCTCTTGTGGAGAGAGGTTGTAGTAGCGAAGCCGATCCGGGTTCAGCAGCACTTCGAACTGCTTGGACGGACCGCCGTCGCCAAGCACCGTGGCCACTCCGTCGATTCGCTCCAGGCTCGGCGCCAGGACGTTCTGCACGTAGTCATTGACGTCGGCAAGGTCGGTCCCCTGCCCTGAGAGCCCGAACTGGATGACGGGCGCGGAGTTCGGATCGAAGGTCTGGATGGTCGGCACCGTGACGTTGGTCGGCAGGCTCCTTACGGCTGCCGATACCGCGGTTGCAACCTGGTTTGCGTCCGCGTACTTGTCCGTGCTCGGATCGAAGGTGAGGATGACCCTGCTGACGCCCTGAGAGCTGAAAGAGTTGATGTCGGTGATGCCGCTGACCGTGGAGACGATGTTCTCGATGACCTGGGTCACCTGGAGGTCCATGACGCTGGGAGTGGCGCCGGGGTAGGAGGTGCGCACGACAACGGCGGGGATGACGATGTTGGGGAGCAGGTCCACGCCGAGGCCGCGGATGGAGACGATGCCGAAGATGACCACGGCCACGAAAATGCCGACGGCAAGAACGTAGCGGGTGACGGAGAAGTTGACGAGCGGATTGATCTTATTGAAGACCTTCGTCTCGTAGGTACGAAGGGTATTCATCTCTTTCCTCCCTTGGCGCCGCCCGGCGGATCAGTGGCCGCGGGAGCGCCGGCCGGTTGCGTACCGCCTCCGGTCGCGTCCTGGGCGGCGACTGTGCTCGTCACCTGCACAGCGGACCCGGCCAGAAGCCCGGGCGGCGGGCTCATGATGATCTGCGAGGCATCGGCGATACCTGTCACGGCCGCGACAGTGCCGGACTGGCCGACGATCTTCACGATCTTCATGACAGCCTTGCCGCCCTCTATCGTGAACACATAGTTCTGGTCTTCGTTGGTCTGCAGCGCCGCAATCGGCACGATTGCGCCGTGTGCCAGGGTGAGGGAATAGGTGACAGTGCCAACGGCGCCGTACGGGGGTGCAAAGCCGCGAGGCACTGAGGCCACCATGGGAACCACGCCGTTGATGGGCGCCGACGGGGCCTGGCTGACCCTGATGGGGTAGCCGTGCCCCTGGTAGGTGAACTGGACTGTCGCCCCGACGGGCAGGTTGGGCGCGTCCGCCGGAGGAACGTTGAAGTTGATCTCCTTGTCAGCGCTCACGATGATGTACACGGCCGTGCTGGTGCTCACGTACATTCCGGGGTTCACGTTCACCGCGGCGATCTGGCCGGTGAACGGGGCCGCGATGGAAGCGTAGTGCAGGTTCAACTGCGCGGTCTGCAGTTGAAGCTGCGCCTGGTCAATCGCCAGCCGCGACTGCTGCAGGGTCCAGACATCGGACTTCCTGTTCTGGTCAAGCGCCGTTTGGGCTGCCTGCAGGTTTGCCTGCGCCTGCTGCAACTGGCTCAGGGCAGTGTCGACCGTCGATGCCGGAGCGCCTCCGATCTTCAAGAGCGCTTTCTGGGAATCGTAGTTTTTCTGCGCGCTGTCCACCGCGGATTGCGCGGACTGCACCTGGAGGATGAGCTTTGGATTGTCCTTGCTTGCATTGTCCTGGGCGATCTGGTAGTTGATCTTCGCGTTCTCCAGGGCGGCCTGTGCGTTCGCCACTGCGAGCTTCAGCTGCGAGGTGTCGAGAACGACGACGGGCTCTCCCTCCTTCACCCAGTCTCCCGCGAGGTGCACCACCTGCGCGACGACGCCGGCCACCTGGGAGGCAACGGTGCTCTGCGTCACCGGGGCGACGGTTGCCGCTGTGTCGTTGCCGGCGGTGAGGGGGCCAATGTGCACGGTAACAGCGAGAACGGGGATCGCCCCGAAGCGCCGCGCTCCGCCGACAACCTGCCCACTTACGGACTGGCCGACCTGCTGCGTGCCGGCGGCGGGTTTTGCCCCGGCAGGAGCCGGGGCGCTGGGGGCGCATCCTGAGAGAACGAGCGCCGCAAGCGCCGCGGCGGTGAGAAATCCTTGTGTTTTGTTCTTCATACCTTCAATCCCTGCTAGTATCCCATGACATTGAGGAGCTGCAGAACGGCAAGCTGCGCCGCCGACTGCGCTTGTACCGCAGCGCTGTGAGCGTTCGCCGCGTTCACCGATGCGGTCAGGAGATCCTGCGTCGAAGCGGTGCCGTTCGCGCTCTGAATCTTGTACACATCGACCAGCAAATCATCGTTCTGCGCCGTCTCCTCGGCAAGCTCCACCTTCTCCCTTGCCAGCTCCATGCTTTCCCATGCGTCCTGCACGTCGGCCGCAATTGATTTCTGCTGCTGCGAGAGCTGGACCGCGTACACGCGGTCCAGTTGCGTGCTCTGGTCGACCAGGTTCTGCGCAGCGCCAGCGTCGAGAATGGGCAAGGCGATCTTCACACCCGCGTTGGCAAGACCAACATAGGCATTGCCGAGGGAATTGTCGACAAGCACGTCCACCCCTCCGTTGACGCTGACCGTCGGTGTCGAGAGCCCGCGGGCTACCGCAAGGTCCACTGCGTTCGATTTGCGGTTCAGTTGGATAAGCCGGAGCTCGACGCGCCTCGCCAAAGCG
Source organism: Phycisphaerae bacterium (assembly GCA_035542775.1). Lineage (GTDB taxonomy): Bacteria > Planctomycetota > Phycisphaerae > UBA1845 > UTPLA1 > DATKKX01. The sequence continues at coordinate 3,237 of DATKKX010000150.1, forward strand.
GTAGAGACCGCCTCCGCAAGGGACCCCGCGGGAACCGTTTCGTTCGGTGGTTGGGTCACGGTGAACTGCTGGTCGGGGGGAATCGCCATCAGGATCGCCAGCCGGATGCGGGCAAGGCGCAGCGTATGCTCCGAAGTTCGAACGTCGATCTCCGCGCTGTGGGCGTTGATCTGGGCGGTCTTGAGATCCACCGCGCTGGCCTGCTTCAGGTTGTACACGGCTGTTATCTGGTCCAGAAGGGCGTTCTGACGCTGGAGTACCTGCCGCTTCGAGTCCAGGTCCTGCAGAGCGGTGAACATTGCGTAGTAGGCCTGCTTCACCTGGTAAATCAGGCTCAATCGTCCCGACTGTGTTGACAGCTCCTGACCCTGGAGATTGAGAAGGCTCTTGTCGACCGTTGCCTGGGCGGGTCCTCCCGGGTATCCGTTCCACAGCGTCTGACTCACATTGAAAAGCAGACCACTTGTTGTGTCTCCGCCGACACCACCATACGGAGGGCTGAGCGGGTTCGCGGTCACGCTGGCGCTGGTGAGCGGTCCTGTCAGGCCAACACCGACGGCCCCTCCCTGCGTCGAAGTCGTGACCTGGCTCAGGCTGGACGTCTTGGACGCGGCCAGGGTCGCGTTGTTGTCGAACACGGTATTGTACCCTCCCAGACCGCTCACTCCCAGGGTCAGCGAGTTCCTCGACACGTTCTCCGCGTGTTGAGACCTCGTCACGGCAAGGTTTCCCTGGAGGATCTTGTAGTTGTCTCCATTCGCGAGAGCTGCATCAATGGTCTGCTGGAGGGTTATCACCGGGAGCGTTGCCTGCGAGAACGCACCGAGAGTCGGGACAACAAGCACCAGTATGACGACAACGGCTGACTTCATTGACGGAATAATACCGACGGGCCGACTTTTGGCGCAATAGACCGGCAGTGAACGAGGAATAACATTTTGTTATGTCTCCGCACGGCTGCGCCGTGCTGGTGCTGCGTCGTGATAGGGCGCCGCTTCGCCAGCGTTCCGCCGTACCAAGGCTGCCCCGTGCCAGGCATCGACGTCCCGGCTTGACCCGACCCGATTGCCGGTCTACCATTATGAGTGACTCCTGTGAGGAGGTGTCCCGTGGCCGAGAAACCAGTCCAGACGGAAAAACTGCACGAAGCCGGCGAGCACATGAAGGCGGCTCGCGAATCGCTGCGTGAAACGTTTGAAGACTTGCTGCCCAAGGGGTTTGTCGAGCACCGTCGCGCGGCCCGAAGAGAGCTCCTGCTCGCGATCAGGAGCCTCCTGGACGCGGCGATCGAACGAGCCGGGGGGAAATAGCACTGGCGGGCCGGCGTGACGCTCACCGGCCGAGAAGAATCCACCCCAGGAGAACGATTTCCACTGCACCGACGGCGACAGCCGCCTCGAGGTGACCGCCGAGGTATAGCTGCGTCCCCGCAAGGAGCCCCGCGGCGAAGATGATGGAGCCGGCGAGCTTGCGCACGCCGCGTTCCAGCCGGGCGACATGGTGCTTGAGCTCGGGCATGCGGACTTCCAGCCTGCCCTGCTCGGCGCGGGATATGAATGATTCCGCCCTCCGCGGGAGCCCTGCCAGAACACGAGCCACTCCGGCGATCTCCTGCAGGAGTGAGCCGACCATACCCTGCCCGTCGGCTTCGACGAGCCGTCGCGCATACGGGGCAAGTCCGTTCCACACATTGAAATCGGGGTCGAGCCCCGAGGCAATCCCCGAGAGTATGTTCACGCACCTCCCCAGCATGATGAGATTGTCCGGCACCTGGAACGGCATCTGGTAGAGCAGATCGCCGAACTCCTCCGCGAACGCGGAAGCCTCCTCCCGGCTCATCCTCATCATGTCCCGCGTGGATTTGCCCCAGATGGTATTGAAGACCCTTTCGCAGGCACGCTCCACTATCTCCACGTCCGCGCCGGGCAGAAGGATCTGCAGCTTTCTGAACGAGCCGACAAGCCTGGCTGGGTCGCGGGTACCGATCGAGACGAGCGCTTCACGGAGCCCGGCGAAGGTATCGGGGCGAAGGCTGCCCGTCATTCCGAAATCGACAAACACCAGGCGGAAGCCGCCCGGCGCCGCCGCGGCCGGCAGCACGAAGAGGTTGCCGGGGTGCGGATCGGCGTGAAAGAAGCCATCCTCGAAAACCTGTTTCAGGTAGACGTCGAGCAGCCTGTTGGCGACCTGTGCCCTGTCTATCCCCGCGGCCTCGATCGCCGCGTAATCGGTAATCTTGATGGCGCCGACGTCCTGCAGGACGAGCACCCTGCGCGTCGTGTTGCTCCAGACGACATCGGGCACGCTCACATCGCGACGGCCCTTGAAGTTTGCCGCAAACCTCTCCGCGTTCTTTCCCTCGTGCACATAGTCGATCTCCTCGAACAGCGTTCGGCTGAACTCGTCGACGAGCGCCGGCACGTGCACGTGGCGGCGGATCGACTCCATGCGCTGGAGCCAGCGTCCGGCAACCTTGATAGCGGCAAGGTCCGCTTCGACGATCTGCTGGATGTGCGGCCTCTGAACCTTGACCACGACGGCAGGGCACGGGTCGCCGTCCGGCGTCGTTCGGCAGATCCGTGCCGTGTGCACCTGTCCAATCGATGCCGATGCGACCGGCACCGGATCGAACTCGATGAACCTCTGTTCCAACGGCTCGCCGAACTCCTCCTCGACAACCCGCCGGATATCGTCAAAGCGTTCGGCGCCAACCTCGTCCTGCAGGCCTGCAAGCTCAGCCGTGAGCTCGCGGGGCAGCACGTCGAGCCTGGCTGAGAGGAACTGCCCGACTTTGATGAGAACGCCGCCTTCGCGCACGGCAAGGGCCCGGAAGGAGGCAGCGAGCCGGCGAAGGCGCCTGGGCCTCGTGCGCAGGGAAACCCCACGGAGGCCGATGCGGGGGAGGAGGACATCCCACCACACGACGCGAAGCATGACGAAGGCGAAAAACCTCACGATCCTTCTGTAGCGGGATTTGAACATCAAGCAAGAATATACCGTCTGGCGAACCCGACACCAGCGTGAGAGGATCCCGTCTACACGAGCGCAGCCAGCGCGTCGAGAACGGTTCGCATGATTCCGTTGGCGCGCGCGAACTGATCCGGCCGGCCAAGGACCAGCCGCTCCGGTTGCACGAACGGGGCGGAGACGAGATCCGCGC
>DATKKX010000151.1:0-12761 GCA_035542775.1 Phycisphaerae bacterium
ACCCTGTGGCGTCTATGACTGCATTCGGGCACGCGATCCCAAGCACACGCTGTGGCAGACCGACACCGACTTCCACATCAGCGGGTCACAGTACGTGGCGAGCTTCACCAGGAAAGGCACAGAGCCCGGACAGGATGACCGCCTGATCAACGGCAACCTGAACGGAGACGATTGGATCGAGATCCTTGACTATGCCCTGTATGCGGCTCGATCCGGCACGGCGGTACCCCGGAATACAAACTGCTCAACGACCGGAATTCACGCGGACTTCAGCGGGGACGGGCTTGTTGACACGCTCGACTTCTCGTTCGTACAGACCTACTTCATGTTCGGCGATGAGGCCGAGTGCTGCGGTCTTGCTCTTGCTCTCACTCAACCGAGGACCTCGATTTCGGTCGCCGAACTCGACGCCCTCGGCTTGCACGATCTGGCCGTCTCCGACCTGAACGGCGATGGCTGGGTTGACACCACCGATGTGGCCCTGTTTGCCGATGGACAGCGTCCTCACTCCGGGCCCGTCGAACTGGGTCATGACGACATCAGCCCGACCAGAGGCACCATGCCGGTCGCTCCTCATGGCAGATCGAGCACGGGCCCGCGTCGCAGATAAAACCGCTCCGTCGCATGACGATCCGACGGCGGTCGGCGAACGTTGGAAACCGAGCGGCCCGCGCCGCTCACCGGGTTGAAGGAATCGGATTGGGTGAATCATCTGCCGAACGCACGTGATGCGGCTAAAGAGACAGGGCCTCACGCCCGGCAGATCAGTCGTACCGCTCCGTGATCCGGAGTCGGCGACAGTGTGATGGGAGGGGACGGACCCTTCACCATGGAACGACGGGGGCCGACGCAGGGAGACAGGCGGAAGTTGCCGTCACAGATAAGAGGAGCGTCACCGAGATGAGAGAGAGAAACCACATTATGCAGGGCACCTTGACCGCCGCGGTCGCGACTCTGATGTTGGCGGCCGCTGCAGGGGCGACAGACAGGTACGTGCCCGGCGAATACTCGACGATCCAGGCGGCTGTCGACGCCGCCAGTCCCGGCGATACCATCCACGTGGCGGCGGGGACGTACGCCGAAGCTGTCATCATCAACAAAGCGTTGACCATCCAGGGAGCAGGCTGTGCCGGCACCACGATCGATGCAACCGGACAGACCTCGGATATCGCCGTCAACATCTCCAGCCCGGGCGGCGACGTCATGTTCGACGGGTTCGCGATCAGAACCAAGGGTGTGCCCTATCCAGACATGACTTTCGGCATGAACGTCGTGTCCACGACGCCCGGATCCACCATTACCGTGACGAACAGCGCCATCGAGGGCACCGGCGACCCGCTCAATTACGAGTGCGGCGTTTATGTGCATGGGACCTCGGCCGCCTTTGTGTTCCAGCACAATCTCGTGACCGCCGGCGGCGGGAACCCTATCCTCATTGAAAAGAATCCGGGCCCCACGGATGTGAGCTACAACACCCTGGACGCCGGCTCGTACGGCATGAGCTGCTTCTACATGACCTATGGCAACACGTGGGTCACGTCGTTGCAGCGTTTCAGCTACAACACATTTGACCTTGGCAGCGGTGAGGCCTACGACGCGGACCACGCCGTACATGGCATCTCCATCACCGGCGCCCTCTGGAATTCATATGGCCCCGGCGGCTATTCGAACGTCGAAATCAAAGGCAACCGGTTCTACAACGGCCACTCATTCAGCCGGGGCATCGGCCTCTACAACGATGCGGGCATCGACGCCGATGGCCTGATTCAGAACGTCGTCATTCAGGACAACGTGATCGAAGGTATCACCCCGCCTCCGGCGTCGAGCCTTGGCATCCGCCTTGCCGGTAACGTCACCAACATTACCGTCGAAAACAACCTGATCGGCCAACTGGCGAAGGGCATCATCGGACAGGAAGGTTATTACGGTTCCCATTACCCGGGCAGCGTCACGGCACACGCCAACTCCATCGTCGGCAACGGCGCTGGCGTGGACTGGGCGTCTGCCGCGGAGCAGCTCCACGCCACCGGCAACTGGTGGGGCGATGCCACCGGGCCCCTGGATGAGACTGGCACCATCGAGGCTCCCCCATGCTCGGACCCGGCATCGACGAAGAATGCCGATGGGCTGGGCAACAGCGCCTCCGAAAACGTCGACTACTGTCCCTGGTTGAATGCACCTGCCATCATCACCCTCACGCCGGACAACACCTGCTACGAGGTGGGAGACAACGTGGTTGTTGACATTGTCCTCTCCGACGCGACTACCGAGATCGTCGGCGGCCAGTTCTGGCTGGAGTATGACGAAACCAAACTGTCATATGCGCCCGGCCCGTTGAATCCCGTCGGAGTGTCGCCCTGGGCCGTGCTGATCTACCAGTTACACTCCCCGCCGACGATCTTCCTCTCCGTCGGCATGCTCGGCGGTGGCGTCGGCGACTACAGCGGCACGATGGCCCGCCTGACCTTCACGGCCGCCGCCGAAATCTGTGACACCGCCGCCCTGGTCCACTTCAAGAATCCCGACGGCGACCCGCCGACAAGGCTCTCCGACCGCGTCGACACCGCCGTCTATCCGGCCAAGGTAGACCTCGCCGGCATCACCATCGACAGCACGCCGCCGACGGCGACGCAGGGCGCGATCGCACCTTGCTACGCGACTGCGGGCGAGGCCGACGCCGCAGCCCTGGCGGCAACCACCGCCCTCGCCGACAACTGCGGCCCGGTGGGCGTCACCAAGGCCGTTTACACCGGTGCCGGCGACTGCGACACCTCGATCGTAATACGCGTGTCGGATTCGTGCGGGAATCACACCGATTACACCTACAACACCCTTGTGGACGACACGCCGCCATCGGCGACACAGGGCACGATTGCGGCTTGCTACGCGTCTGCGGGCGACGCCGACGCCGCAGCCCTGGCGGCAACCACCGCTCTCGACGACAACTGCGGCCCCGCGGGCGTCACCAAGGCCGTGTACACCGGGGCCGGCGACTGCGACACCTCGATCGTCATACGCGTGTCGGATCCGTGCGGGAATCACACCGATTATACCTACAACACCCGCGTGGACGGCACGCCGCCGGTGGTGATCTGCCCGGGCAACATCAGCAAGAGCGCGGACGCCGGGCTGTGCACCGCGGTGGTGACCTGGGCGGCAGCGACGGCTCTGGACAACTGCGATGGGGATGTCTCGGGAACAGTGCTATACGACATCGACCTGGACGACAACGGATCGATCGACGACACCCAGGCCGGCACGACCTACACGTTCCCGACGGGTACCCACAAGGTCGTCGCCCGGGCGACGGATACCTGCGGGAACACGGGCACCTGCTTCTTCCTGGTGACGGTCGGCAATCTAAATGAACTGATGGTCAACCTCGAACTGCGCGGGACGACAAACGGCCCGTTTGACCGCTGCATCACATTTGAACTGGACCCCGGAGCCGTAACCGTGAAGCAGGTGGTGACGTTTGTCGCCAACGGTGGCGGCAGCCGCGCGGATGACGTGCCGGTGCAGGTACCAATTACCTGCCCGGGTTTCACCGGCTTCACCTGCATCCGCGCCCGTGATGATCTTCACACGCTCTGGGCGGCCCAGACCGCCGCTGAGGGCTTTGGAATCGTCGGCACCCAATACGCAGCCGACTTCACCGATGATCGCGGCCCCGACAACCGTCTGGTCCTCGGCAATCTGAACGGCGATCAATGGATCGACGTGCTCGACTTCTCGATCTATGTGGTCCGCTTCGGCCAGACGTTCCCGGTGAACCTGACCTGCTCCTACACCGGCAGGCATCCGGACTTCGACGGAAGCGGCTTGGTCGATTCATCGGATTTCTCTGTCATTCAGGCCTACTTCCTGTTCGCCGATGACACCGGGTGCGCCTCGCCGTTCACCGGAACGGAACCGGTCACGCGCATCGCGGTAAGTGATCTTGCCAGGTACGACCTGCGCGATCTGGCTCCGGCCGACTTGAATCATGACGGCTGGATTGACGCAGCCGACATCGCCGCATTTGCCGCCGGCGTGATGCCTGACCCAGGGCCCGTGGATGTCGGTGAGCCGGAAATCATCAGCCCCGGCAGCGGTATCCGGGTGAGCCGACCGCAGCCCGCCGCGGACCCGCCTGCAGGCCGGCAGAAGGTGATGCGGCGATAGGCGCCGATAACTCGCGGCTGGACGTCGCGAGAAAAACATGGGCATCGCTCCTGGACGAGCCCAACCGCTTGGTTCAGGCGTGTCAGTGTGACCGGAGGGGGCGTGGTGCCCCGGCAGTGCTCCCCACCCGGCACGATCCGGCGTTTTTGGTGTAAAAGGAGAAGGGGCGTCTTGCATAAAATGAAAACTGGGGTCTTTACCCCATATAAAAGACATGGCTGTAACGCTACAAGATAGATGGCATCCGGAGGTTGGAACAATACCGATGGTAGGCGGGTTACATCGTTAGAAGAAGTTGAAATCCAACTGCTTCCAGCGAAGCGCCGGCTGGGGAAAGACATGTTGAGGGGTTGGGCATTTAGCGTCGTGCTACTGATCGCCGCGTTGGGCCCCACCAACTACGCCTCCGGCCAGTCGTCCGGGCCCGACCTCATAGGTGGAAGCCTGTGGGGAGCGAGCATCAATTGGGGAACCAGCGGCGACATCACCGGCTACTCCTTCGGCGCCAGCGCCTGCAACGCGGGCAGCGTCGAGGTTTCCTGGCTGGCTACAAACAACCACCACCCTGTTCAGGGCACTCAGCTTTATCGCCTGAAGAACGGACGTTTCGAGCAAATCGGCCTCGCCTGGGCGATGCATGAATACTTCGCCCTCGCCTTCGATGAGTGCGACCTGGGCTGCATCACCCCCGACCCGTATACCGGGCTCACGCTGGGTATCGGCTGTTCCAACCCCGACAACGCGACCATCGACGGCAAGCAGACCCGCCTGGGCCCCCGTGGCCATATCAACGCATACACCGGCCACTTCCCGTATCCCTTCACGCAGGTGCCCTACCCGCCCGGTCCTTACGATGAACGCATCGGCCGCCGCCTTCAGGTCCACGAGGCCGACTTGGATCCCACCCTGAACGAAGGCGCATTGTACTTTGCTGAGATCCAATATATCGCTGCGGATGACGCCGTCGCGGGCAATGGGAATAACAATGTCTCCTACCGGCCGGTCACGGTGAGCGGCACGAGCGGCGCGTACGCCCTGAGCCTTGTCGAAACTACCTTGCAGCAAACGCCGGCCATTCACGCGTGGCAGATCGCCGACGACTCCGTAGAAGAAACCGTCGTGCAGATCCCCGGTGAAGGCCGGTTTACTCTCGCGGCCAAGGCCTCGGATCTGGGCGACGGAATGTGGCATTACGAGTATGCCGTCTACAACATGAACTCCGACCGCTCCGGACAGTCCTTCTTTGTGCCCGTTCCCACTGATGTCCTGGTGTCCAACATCGGCTTCCACGATGTCGACTACCATAGCGGCGACAGCGATCCGAATGCGCCGGGTACGATACGGGGCACGGACTGGCCCGGTACCCGAACGGCTGACGGCATTATCTGGGCGACCGACTCCTGGAACGCCAACGACCGCCAGGCCAACGCCTTGCGCTGGGGAACGGTCTACAACTTTCGCTTCGACGCCGATCGTGGCCCGGCCGGCGGGCCGATCACAATCGCCTTGTACAAACCCGGCACCCCGACGGCCGTCGGCGCCGATACCATCGTGCCCCATCTCACCGTGGGGGCCTGCTGTCTCGGAACCACGACGTGTCTGCCGGACACCCCGCCCGGCGCCTGTGCCGCACAGGGCGGAAGGTGGTTGGGCGTGGGGGCGGCGTGCTCACCGGACGTGTGCCTGCTGACCGGTGCCTGCTGCGACGCCGCGACCGGTTCGTGCGCGGTGCTGACCGAGCCGGCCTGCTCCACGGCGGGCGGGACGTATCTGGGCGATAGCACGACGTGCAACCCCAATCCGTGCCCCCAGCCCAGCCCGCGACTGACGCTCGTCGCCGATAGGCGGTGCTATCAGCCGGGCGAAACGATGACGGTCGAGCTGTGCATGAACGATATTCAACAGACTGTCGTCGGTGGACAATTCTTCTGGCAGTATGACGAGAACGCCTTGCAGCTCCTGGCCGTCGACCCATCGGGCGATTCTTCGGATCCGTTCGACCCGGCGGATCCCTTCGACCAGGAAATCTACGAGTGTTCCACCGTGGCCGGCAGCGAGTTGCCCCAATGCACGCCAGCACCCGGACTGATCGACTACGCCTTGGGTACGCGCGAGCAAAGCCCTCCTTTCCCCGGTAAGAGAGGGGCGGCACGCCTGGCGGTCCTCAGCTTTTCCACTCTGCAGCCGATATGCAATCGTGACGACCTCGTCTCCTGGCGCGTTCATGTGCCGCCCACCAGGATGAGCGACGCCGATGGAAACCCGGTCTATCCGCTGACCTTCCCTCTCGATGTCGAAGACGATGTGCCGCCGACGTTGATCGATTGTCCGCCCACGCCGATCACGGTAAGCAGCGATGACGTCCCGCCGCCCGCGGCCGTAACCTCCACGGACAACTGTGATCTCGCCCCGCAGGTCACCCTTCTGGAGACCCGGGAAGACGGACGCTGCGCCGAAGTCTACGTGCTGACCCGCACCTGGACCGCGACGGATCTCTGCGGTAACCAGTCGAGCTGCCAGCAGATCATCAACGTTGAAGGGCCCTGCCGGGGTGCTTGCTGCGATCCGATCTTCGGCGCATGTACGCTCCTGGCCGAGCAGGCGTGCGGCGCCGCCGGCGGCAATTACCAGGGCGACGGGACTTCCTGCACGCCCAACAACTGCCCGCCCCCGAACCCGCGGCTGACGCTGGTCGCCGACAGAGAGTGCTACGACGCCGGTGATTCCGTGACGGTGGAGATCTGGATGAACGACATTCCGCAGTCGATTGTGGGCGGTCAGTTCTTCCTGCACTACAACCCGGCAAAGCTGGCGCTGGGGCGCGTTGATCCGTCCGGCGACGTCACGGGACCCTTCGACGCCCTCGACCCGTTCGACACCGAGATCTATGAGTGCACGACAGTCGCCGGCGCCGGCCTGCCGCAATGCACTCCGACACCAGGCACGATCGACTATGCCGTGGGCACGCGGGACCAGTCTCCCCCGTTCCCGGGCAGGCTCGGTTCGGCGCGAATGGCCGTACTGAGATTCACGGCTCTCCAGCCCCTCTGCGACGAAACCGATCTGATCGCCTGGCGGCCGCACGCGCCGCCGACACGCCTGAGCGACGCTGAGGGTGTTCCTAATATGCCTCCAAACATCGACCTCGACGTGGTCGACCACACCCCGCCCACGATCGATCCGCCGGCCGCCAACGAAATCACCGAATGTGACCGTTCCGACAACGAGGCCCTGTTCTATGCCTGGCTGGCTGACAACGGCCACGCCGCGGCCATGGACAACTGCAGTTCGATCACCTGGAGCAACGACTACGACCCAAGCCGTTGGGTCAGCGGCCCGGGGGCGCTGTATGTGCAGGTGACCTTCACGGCCGCCGATTTCTGCGGCAATACCTCCAGCACCACCGCGACTTTCGCAATCATCAACACGACCCTGGGAGATCTGAACTGCGACTGCATGCTGACCATCAGCGACAGTCAGCCCTTCGTGCAGGCCTTGCTTGATCCCGCCGCCTACGTCGCACAACATCCATTCTGCAACATTCATCTCGCCGACGTGAATCAGGACACCCTGATCGACGGCGCGGACATCCAGGCGTTCATCAATGCGCTGTTGGCCCTATAGGCGGGCGGTCAGATTGATTTGCACACCACACGGTTTCCGCCCTGCCTTTTGGCTTGATACATGATTTCATCAGCCGCTTTCAGCAGGGAGTCAAGGCGGGTTTTCGGAGAGAGAGCGCGAACATAGAGCAGGCCCGCGCTCCAGGCCACCCGGCTCGACACGGCCTCTAGTTGGACGGCGTTGTCCGCCACGGTCCGCAGGGCCCGCTCAATGATCTCGCGGGCCAGCTCCAGCGAGGGACTTTCCAGCATCACCACAAACTCATCGCCGCCCATCCTTCCCAGAATGGCGTCTTTCGGCAAGGCCGCCCGGGTGTGCCCTATGACGGCCTGCAGCGCCGCATCGCCGAAGTCGTGTCCAAAGCGATCGTTCAGCGACTTGAAGCCGTCAAGGTCCAGGTAGCACAAGGCCATGGCGGCCCCATGCCGTGATGCCATGGCCATGGCTTGCTCAGCCCGGGTCCGGAAGCCCTCGCGATTGAGCACTTGCGTGAGCGGGTCATAGATGGCCTTGGCGTGCAAGTCCTGCATCTTCTGCTTCGCCTGCAGGCCCTGTTGCACCGTCTCGCTCAGCAGTTCGTTCATCCGGCGAACGATATTGGAGGAGTTGTCCGCCGCCTCGCGGGCCAGCGCCGCGAGCAGCGAGGGCAGCTCGGCCTCCGGTTGCTTTCCTTCATAGAAGAAGCTGTACAACCTGACGAACTCGGTCTGAACTTCCTTCAAGAACGAATCAAAGCCGAGGTCCGGTTTGCGGGCCTTCAGGAAGCCGCTCAGCGCGTCGGCATCCTTCTGATTCCAGATGTTGGTGGAGTGGGGCAGCAGGGCCGCGATGTGGGCGGCATCCCGCAAGGTCTCATCGGACACGAGTTCGGTCAGGCGCTCATGATTGTGATGGAAAGCGACCGTATCCACGAACAGCTCGGGAAGCTCGAGTTTCAGGGCCACCGCTCGCCCGATCTCCGAGTGGTCCATTCCGCATAACTCGCGTTCCTTTTGGAGCTGATCATGCAAGGTCAGACCGGGCGTGCGCAGCAGGTTCAAATAGTCCTCGCGCAAGACCGAGTAGATCACCGGCAGAGCGAAGTCCTCGAACAGCCCGATCACGAACGCCTCGTCGCCGTGCTTGGTATTCTCCATCATCGCGTAATGGCGGGCCGCCGTTGCCTTGGTCAGCGAGGGCTCCCAGAATCTCTGCGATTCCGCGGGAGAGAGTTGCAGCTCGTTGTGAAGCCCGGTCATGCAGTAGCTGATGGCCAGCGTGCGGACCGTGCCGAGGCCGAGCAGATTCACGGCTGCCTTCAGCGTGGTGACGCGGTTCCGCACTCCCGCCCACGAGGAGTTGGCCAGGGCCAGGAGCTTGCTGGTCAAGGAGGCATCCGCCTCGATGACCTTCACATAGTCGGCGGGCCCCGCGTCGGGATCCTTGCCGAGTTCCAGGAACTTCATGGCCACGGCGACGCTGGTCGGCAGGTAGGATAGTCCGTCGATGCGGCTTAGCAGCTCGCGCTGGCGTGCGTTCACTTTCGACTTGGCCGGAGGCGAGATTGCGGTGGCCATTATCGGAACCTCCTCTGATAAATCTGGCGCCCGGCTGCCGCCCCAACGGCGGCGGCCCCGTGTACCACGGAGCGCATGCCGGCAATCGCCGTGAGTCCTCTTCCTGTATCTGATCGGCGTGACCTAACCATCGGTTGAGTAGGATTCTGCTCAAGAATCCACTCGGCCGGACCGAATGCTGCCCATAGCGCCAGGTATGCCCGTGCTGATCGATCGGCCACTTGCCCGCCGGCGTCAGGGAGGGCTTTGTATGCAACTGCTTCCATCCTCTGCTACGCCTCAAGTGCTGCTTGTAGGCGAAGGCGAGTCAACTCGCCTGCTGGAGGACGTTCTGCGCGAACAGGGATGGCACACAATCTCGTGCCCGACGACCTTCGGTGTCCTGCGGCTCTTACGATCCAGGTCCGATATCGATCTGGTGGTTTTGTGCCCGGACACAAAGCTCGAACTTTTCATGGAGCTTTGTCGGCAGGTGAAATTCGACGCCCGAACCGCGCTCATGCCGGTCGTCTTTGTCCTCGCCGCGCCCTGCCCCACGTCCAGCGCTGAGGTCTTTACCGCCGGCGCGGACGATTGCATCCACCTGCCCACATCCGACGCGGAGCTGGTCGCCCGCGCCCAGCGGGCCGTCCGAACAAAGCGGGCCACCGATTCGCTCGAGGACGCGACCGCCGTCATCACCTCGCTGGCCATCGCCATCGAGGGCCGGGACAAAACCACCCGCGGCCACGTGGATCGGGTCAGCGCATACTCCGTCAAGCTCGGTCGCTGCTTCGGCCTGAGCCAGGAACAACTGGCCAGCATTCGCGTCGGCGGCATCGTCCACGACCTCGGCAAGGTGGCCGTTCCCGACGACATCTTGAACAGGCCGGGCAAGCTGACGGCGGAAGAGATGGCCCTGGTCAGGCGACACCCTGTCATCGGCTATGACATCCTCAAGCCCACCCGCGCGTTCCGGGAAGTCCTGCCCATCGTGCGGTGGCACCACGAAAGACCCAATGGCACAGGCTACCCTGACGGCCTCAGCGGCGAAGAAATTCCCCTGGTCGCTCGAATCGTCGCGGTGACGGATGTTTTTGACGCCATCTCCACGGACCGCCCCTATCATCCCGCTTACCCGCCGGATCATTGCCGTCAGATCCTGCTGGAATCCGCACGGGCCGGGGACCTTGATGCCGACGTCGTATCTGCCCTGCTGGAGATGCTCGACGCCGCCCAGGCCTCCCCCTCCGATGCCGCGGCCACGGCTCCGACCTCCAAGTGAGACAAGCCTGATCCTCCCCACGCGCTGTTGCTCGGACGGCGGCGCAAAGAGCATGGAACACTCCCGGGACATACTCCCCCAAAGCTCCGACACCAGGTTGCCGTGAAAGTGCGGGAAACATATGCTCCCGGCCGATTTTTTGCCACCGGCTCGCCGGTTCAGGCGTGACCGCCACTATCGGAGCGTCATAAGATAGCGTGGGGCGCCGGCGGCTCGCCGGTGGAAACGCAGGCCGCGGGCCCGCGCCACGGAAAATCCTCGTGGAGTTCTCAAGACTGGTTCCCAGACCCTTGCCCTGATCTTCTGTGACGGGTGACGGTCGTTGAGGATACACTCAAGACGTGACGATCGCCGAACACGCCCGTTCTTCTTCAGCCGCTGACGACCTTTGCACGGCGCCGGCGTATTCCGGCGACACCAACCGCCGTTTCCCCTCTGACGCCGCCTACAGCCGTATGCACTGGACGTTCATGGCTATCATCGCCGCGGTGGCGGTATACCTCCTCATCGCCTCCCGCTACCCCGGCACCCCGCGGATATTCGGCGGGCGGACGTTGGCCGTCGTGATGCTGTCGTTCAACGCCTTGTGGTGGACGATCGCGGATCGGAGGTTCGCCCGGCATATTCGCGGCGCCAGACGATCCAGAGCAATTCGCCTGCTTGCCGCGGTCTTTTCGCTGACCATGAACGCCCCCATCGTTGAGATGCTAATATCCGGCGGCCCCCCGTTGTTCCAGAGCTTTCCCACTTGGTATGCCGCGGCGGTGACGCTGTGGCAGCTCGGCTTGGTCGCCGCCATGCCCATCGTCGCCCTGCTGCGGCTCATCGGACTGGTGATGACGTGGATCGTGCGGCACATCAGACCTCGAAAAGGCATCACCCGGACCGACGCTTTCGACCCGACCCGCCGGGCGGTCCTGAAGACCGCTTTTGCCACGGCGCCGGTCGCTATTCTGGCCGGTCTCACCTCTGTCGCGCGAGTCCAGGAGCAGCGGCTGCAGGTCAATCGCCACACCTTGCCCGCACCCTGGCTCCCCGATCGCTTGCGCGGCCTGACGATCACCCACATCTCCGACCTGCACGTCGGCCGCCTGTACCGCCCCTTCATGCTCCCGCGTCTCATCGATACGGCGAACGCCCTCGATGGAGACATCGTCGTCGTAACCGGGGACGTTGTAGACAACTCCAATTTGCTGCTGCCCCAGGCACTGGAAGCCCTGTCGCATCTAACCCATCGCCACGGTCTGTTCCTCTGCCTGGGAAACCACGATCAGATCGACAGCCGCGTGGACTTCATCAACGCCGTCCGTTCCCGCCGACTCGATCTTCTGATCAATCAGCGGCGCGTGATCCGGATCGACGGCGAGAGCATCACGATCGCCGGCCTGGACTTCGCCAGCGGTGACGAGCCGGGCGGCTATCACAGCCGAAAGGGCAATCTGGCCAATGTCCAGGAGACATTTGAAGGCTACCGCCGGCCGACAGACGGCCCGGTCATCGCCCTCGCTCACCATCCTCACACCTGGGACACGTTGGCTCGGGTGGGTGCGCCGCTGACCCTCTCAGGGCATACCCACGGCGGACAACTCATGCTGACCCCGCCCGAAGAGAGGCCCGACATCGGCATCGGCCGCATTCTCTTCCGGTATACCCGGGGCTTCTATTACAACGGTCCCAGCACCTTGTTCGTGAACAGCGGTGTCGGCAACTGGTTTCCCCTGCGAATCCATGCCCCGGCGGAAGTGGTCCGAATCCGGCTTGTCTAGCCCGATCCAGGCGCAGAAATTGCGCTTCCGGCCGGTCCCGTGCAGCGGTTTGACGCCCACGACACTCCACCAGGCCTCTGGGACAGCAGACCGCCGATGGGCACCGCCGTGAGCCAGCCGGCCGCAAGCCGTTCCCAATAAGGGCATTGCGGTTATAGGCCGTGACGCCTCTCTGCCGTAATAGTGATATGTGGGCTTTGTTATCGGAGGTAACGATGGTTTGACACGCTGAAGCCCCCCTTTAGAATGCCGCCTTGGCGCGGAAATAGTAGATTCGGATCGTCCTCATGCGATTGAATTTTCTCGACCGTTCAGATCGGCGGACCGCCCCCCTTTCGTACGGAGTCGCCGTCCTGCTTGGCTTGGTGGTGTTGGTCATCGCTCACG
>DATKKX010000152.1:0-4738 GCA_035542775.1 Phycisphaerae bacterium
GAGTTGCACATCGAGCGCGTCCGCAGAGAAGGTCGCAAGTATTCGATCGCGGATGATTTCAGCCTCTCCGCGTGGCCTCTCGGGCCCCCCAAATGGATTGATCGCCAAAGTGAGGAAGCTCCGCCCGTCCTTCAGCGGTACAGCGTAGTCATGCACGATCAACGGTTTTTCAAGCAGTGGCGTGCTCGCAGGAACGGCCATCGCGCCGCTATTGCGAAGGGACTCATACCTTGTGCGTGCGCCAGGAGTGAACCACACAATTGCCGCTTGTGCCAGCTTCTCGTACTCGGCCGCATCGTCCACCGCTTCACCGATGATGGTCGTCCCGTCGGGGTCAAACTCGCCGATAGACACGCAACCACGTAGCGCCATGTCAGGTCCACCCGTTTCGCTGGACGCAACGAGGCTGATCGCAGTTGCAGCGGTCTTGCACGCAACGTAAACAGATAGCGCGCGAGCTCTCGCGACGACGTCCGGCGGACTTCCCTCGACGGAATCAAGATGGCACGTCACGACGATCGTGTCGGAGAGCACGACCACATTGCGCCGGACCGCTTTGCAGCTCAGACGCATCAACTGATTCTTCCGGATTGCCTCGCCGACCTTCCCGAGCAAATGCATCTTCCGGATGACATCACCGGGATCGCGCCGCCTCCAGATCCCTTTGAAGCCGAGGACATCCAGAATCACGACTGCGCCATCCTTCATCGGTGCCATCCCACTGACCTCCTCTGTAGTGTTCCACCTCAAGTGCGAGGTTACACAGAACCAGAGGCCGTCGGTTAGAAATTCTAACTTGCCAGTCGCCCCGTTATGGTTCCTGTTTCTCAGCCAGCCGTCCGCGCGTCTGCTTCGCCGCAATCTTGAGGTACTGTGGAATTATCTTGATCGCGAAGATCCCTGGAAAAATCACGCTCACAAAAAACACAGCCTGCACTTTGTAGCCGGTGTGATCGCCAATTGTGCCAACCAGATAAAGAATGCCTCCAGCCAAAGTAAGGCAGATCAGCGATCCAGCGGCGTATCCGAGCGTCAGGGTCCAAGCCCACTTAAACCGGAGAATGTTGATAAGGCCAACAAACATGCACAAGGCGAGGCCAAAGGCGGAACAAGCGAGGACAGCCAGAAGGAGCCCAATGACAGGGTAAATGAAGAAGAGTATTACACTCATTACCATATTACTTTCCGCTTTTCTTAGAGCTGTCCGGGGGCAGGAGCAACCCCAACTGCTTCAGCGCTCAGCCTTCATCCTTTGCCCCCTCTCCGTGCCTCCGTGTCTCCGTGGTGGCCCCCTCGATCGCTTTCCGCACCCGCTCCGCCGTCATCGGCATCTGCAGCAGCCTCGCGCCGGTCGCGTCGTGGATGGCGTTGGCGATAACCGCGCCGACAAGGATGATGGCCGGCTCGCCGCCGCCGTGTGCGGGCTCGTCCTTCAGGTCCAGCAGCACGGTCTCGATCTTCGGCAACGAGCTGAAGCGCGGCAGCTCGTAGGTGTCGAAGTTGCGGTCCAGGATCATGCCGTTCTTGAAGCGGATGTCCTCGCTCAGGGCGTAGCCCAGGCCCATCGTGATGCAGCCTTCCACCTGGATGGTGGCGCCTTGCGGATTGATCACCAGACCCATGTCCTGGGCGCAGAGAACGCGCTTGACCTGGACGCGGCCCGTTCGCTTGTCCACCTGGACCTCGGCGATCTGGGCCACGAAGGTGTCGGAGTCGAGGCCGACGGCCACGCCCAGCCCCCGGCCGCTGGGGGCCGCTGCGGGCTTCCAGCCGAAGGCCTTGGCGGCGGCTTCGAGCACGCGAATCGCGCGCGGGTCCTTCAGGTTCTTCAAGCGGAACTCGACCGGGTCCATCTTGGCCTTGACGGCCATGATGTCGATCTGGGACTCGCGGCCGAAGGAGTTGGTGCTGTTGCCCGGTGCCCGCCAGGCGCCGGTCGCAAAGGGATGCGGCGTCTCCCCGCCGCCGAAGCCGCCGCCCACGCTCATGGTGCGATGGTTCGGGATGTCGTAGAACTGGGCGGCGCCTCTCGACCCGGCCCAGTAGACGCTGTAATCCCAGAGGACCGCCTTGCCTGCCTTGGTCAGGCCCGACTTGATCTTGACGACCGCCGCCGGGCGGAAGGTGTCATAGAAGAACTCTTCCTCGCGGCTCCAGCAGACCTGCACGGGCTTGCCGATCTTCTTCGACAGGCGGGCCGCCTCGATGGACTGTTGGCCGGCGCTCTTGCCGCCGAACCCGCCGCCGACAAACGGCGTGATGACGCGGACGTTGTCCGCCTTGAAGCCGAGAGCCTCGGCGATCCGTTCTTTCGTCGGGAAAGGCGTCTGGGTGGAGATCCAGACCGTGGCCTTGTCGCCTTCGACATTGGCGAGGGCGGTATGGGTCTCCATTGCCGCATGGGCCCGGTAGCCGTCAACGTAGGTCTGCTCGACGATGATCTCCGCCTGCTTCTGTCCCTCTTCGAGGTCGCCGCCCTCGGCGACGGAGTTTCCTTTGCCGCCGTTTTTGACCAGATGATCGAAGATCGTCTCGTTGTCGAGCTTCGACGGCGAGGGGTCCCATTCCGCCTGGATCTTCGACAAGGCCTCGGCCGCCTGGTCGGGGTTCTTGTGCAGGACGGCGATGAGATCATCCTCGTGGACGACCGTAATACCATCCAGCTTCTCGGCGGCGGAGGTGTCCACTTTCGCGAGCTTGGCACCGTGGGCCGGCGGGCGGAGCAGCCGGGCGTACTGCATGCCCGGCAGCCGAATGTCGCCGGCGTACTGGGCCTTGCCGGTCGCCTTCTCGACCGAGTCACGTCGATGGAAGGGCTTGTTCATCACCTTGAATTCCGAGGGCTTCTTCAGGGCGGGCTTCTCCTTGGCCCGCCGGGCAATCGTCTTGCCCTTGGCAAGGTCGCCGTAGGTGATGCGTTTGTCCTTCTGCTCCTTGTCGTAGATCACGCCGTTGTCCGCGACCAGCCTGTCCTCGGGCACTTTGAGCTCTTCAGCGGCCAGCTCCAGCAGCACCTTCCGGGCTTCCGCACCGGCGGCGCGGAGCGGCGGGCCGAAGAATCGCGTGCTCATCGAACCGAAAGTGCCCATGTCCCACGGGCAGACCGAGGTATCTCCCATCACCATGTCGACCGATTCGAGAGCCACGCCGACCTCATCGGCCAGCATCTGGGCCAGCGAGGTAATGACTCCCTGACCCTGCTCGATCTTGCCGGTGAAGCAGGTGACCCGGCCATTCTCGCCGATCCGGAGAAAGGCGTTGAAGTCTTCGGGGAGGGGGCGTCCGCGAGGCTGGGCCAGAAGCACCGAGCTGTCGCCGCAGCAGAAGTAGATGATGATCCCGCCGCCCAGGACCTTGAGCAGCTCGCGACGAGACAGGCTGAGATCGAGCTTGAAGTCCGTGAAATCGAGATCCAGGAGTTCGTTCTCGTTCATCGGGCCTTCCCTCCTTTCATGGCCGCGGCCGCGGACGCAATGGCATCGATGATCCGGGTGTGGGCCCCGCAACGGCACAGGTTGTGGTCCATGCCTTGGATGATCTCTTCCCGTGTAGGCTGCGGATTCTCCCGGAGCAGGCTGTAGGCGGTGAGGATCATGCCGGGAGTACAGAAGCCGCACTGCAGGGCATCGTGCTCCAAAAAGGCCTTCTGCAGAGGGTGGAGCTCGCCGTTCCTGGAGAATCCCTCAATGGTGCGAACCTCCCGCCCGTTGGCGTTCCGCACCGGATAGACGCACGAGCGGACGGCCTTGTTGTCGACCAGGACGGTACAGGCCCCGCACTGGGCCTCGCCACAGCCGAACTTGGTGCCCGTCAAACCGAGGTCGGTTCGCAGGACCCACAGGAGCATTCGCTGCCCATCGGTCGTCACGCTGACCGGCTTGTCATTGAGAGTAAACGAAACCTTCTCTGCCATAGCGTACGCCTGTGCCCCTTATTTCCATTGACTCGCGTACATAGCCCCGTGGACCGAGACTTCCCAGATGACTTCCACCCGGGTACGCCGCCGAGCGGTGGCCCGCTATTGTAGCAGCGATCCTCCCTCCATTGCGCCTTGAAACGCTTCCGGTTCATGACCCTTCCCCCATGACCCAACCTCGAGTTCTAACTCAGGACTTGGACAGTTTCTTGGAGGAACGGTCAACCGGGCACGCTGGATTCCGATGCGTCGAGCCCGGTTGCGGCAACGGGCGGGCGCCGGCATAATCTGCAAACACGGCCTGGCACGGTAGTCGGGCGAGGTCACATCAGGAACCCGGAGGGGCACTATGGCGCAAAGGGAGGTCCAGACCATGAAGGCCCCTGAGAGCTTCCGAACCGAACGCGACATGCTCGGCGAGAAACAGATACCCGCCGCGGTTTACTACGGCGTGCAGACCGCACGAGCGATGGAGAACTTCCACATCTCTGGTGTGCCGATCAGCCAATATCCAGACCTGATCCGCGCGCTGGCCGTCATCAAGCTCGCTGCGGCGAGGGCCAACCACGAGTGCGGCTGTCTCGACAAGGTGATTCTGGACGGCATCGACGGTGCGTGCCGCGAGCTGATGGACGGCAAGCTGCACGAGCAGTTTCGGATTGACCTGATCCAGGGCGGTGCGGGCACCTCGACCAACATGGCGGCTAACGAAGTGATCGCCAACCGTGCGCTGGAGCTTATGGGCCATAAGAAGGGTGAGTATGAGTTTTGTAGCCCGCACGAGCACGTCAATTGCTCGCAATCGACCAACGATGCCTACCC
>DATKKX010000153.1:0-4616 GCA_035542775.1 Phycisphaerae bacterium
TACACCTTCCTGATTTCCGAGAAACCGATCCCGCTGAAGCCTCTTGTGGGGGATGTCAACGCCGACGGCATCGTAGATGATCTCGATCTGGCCATCGTACAGGGCAATCTGGGCCAAGTCGTTCCGGTCTGGCCGTTTGTCGAGAACCAGTGAAACCACCTCTTCGGCCATTCACGCAACATCGCCGTATCCGGGGCGTCACAAGCGCCCCGGATACGATGCTTGAGAAATCCCCGACAGAACCATGGAGCCCACGAGCTTGGGCGTCCGATACAAGCATCACAACGAATTCAAACACGGACATGCCCTCACAGGAGAATCGCACTATGAAGTACTCCAAAACGGCTTTACTCACGTCATGGATAGCGTGGGCAATGTCCTTCTCTGGCGCGACCGGCATGTCGGCCGAACCCGTGCGCGAACAGAACAAGCCTGTCGTGCTCTGCACTACCTTTCCCATCTACCAGATCACCCGCAATGTCGCGAAGGATCGCAACGAGGTCGTCGTCCAGCTCATGCTGCCCGCGCAGCTCGGCTGTCCGCACGATTACGCGCTGACGCCGCAGGACATGGAGAAGCTGGCCAAGGCGACCATCCTGGTGGTGAACGGGCTTGGCATGGAGGAATTTCTGGGCGCGCCGGTGAAGAAGGCGAACGACAAGCTGGCGATCATCGACAGCTCCCAGGGGATCGCCGATACGCTGCAATATGCAGGCGGGCACGACCCTGGCCACCATGAGCATGGGAATGGAGAAGCCGGACACGAGCATTCGGACGACGCGGGATACGAATGGGCGGGGGCGTTCGATCTGAAGCCCGGCGTCTATCACTGGGCCTTCGCGAAGAAGGGCGGCGCGTACGCCGACCCCGCGATGAAGATGCTGATCCTGGCCGCCAAGGCGAAGGACCCCATCGAGGGAGTCGAAGCCGAGGGGAAGAAATGGTTCGCCGCCGCCGCCGCGGAACTGCCCGGTGGAAGCGAGGTCCCGGTTGGAACCCTCAAGGTCCTCCGATTCAACGCCGAGCGAGACCGCACTACGTTCGACATCAAGGTTGAGAAAGCGGGCGTCTACGTCTTCTTCACCGAGCACATGCCGTATGAGTTCGAGGCGGGCGAACACTTCTTCAAGTCCGCCGGCGGGGCCGACGTCGAACCGGTGGCCGAAGAGCCCGAGCACGCGCACGGCCATCATCACACCGGAGTGAATCCTCATCTCTTCGCCAGTCCGCGTATGGCGGCTAAACTCGCCCTGAACATCGCCGCCGGCCTCTCCAAGGCCGATCCCCAAGGCGCGGCGGTGTATTCCCGGAACGCACAGGCCTACGCCGCGAAGATGAACAAATTGGCCGACGAGATGGCGTCGCTCGGCAAGAGACTCGCGAACAACCGGATCGTCCAGCCGCACGGAGTTTTCGACTATCTGGCGCGGGACATGGGACTGGAAGTCGTCGGCGTGATGCAGGCGCACGGCCAGGAGCCCTCCGCCGCCGAGATGATCGAACTGGTCAAGACGATCAAGGAGAAGAAGGCCGGGGGCATCTTCACCGAGCCGCAGTACCCGGAGAAGGTGGGACGGACCCTGGCCGGGGAGACCGGCGTCCCGGTCGCCATGCTCGATCCCGTCGCCACCGGGCCGGCGGGCGCGCCGCTCGACTATTTCGAGAGCGTGATGGGCAAGAACATGAAAACCCTCGAAAAGACCTTGGGAGTCAAGTGATGTCGGATACTCGCCTGCCGAACGAAGCCGCCGTGGCGTTTGAAGACGTCACGGTGGCCCCGGGCGGTTATCTCATCCTCGACGGCGTCACGGCCCGCGTGCCTCTGGGCAGTTGCACCGCGATCGTCGGTCCCAACGGCGCCGGCAAGACCACCATGCTGCTGGCGCTCCTCGGGCAGATCCCCTATCGGGGTCGCATCCACGTCGCCTGCCAGACGCAAGAGCGGCATTCACGAATCGGCTATGTTCCCCAGCGGTTGCAATTCGACCGCGGGCTGCCCATGACGGTGCTCGAATTCATGGTCATGGGCTGGCAGCGCATGCCCCTGTACTTGGGCGTACGCAAGAACCACCGCAAGCGTGCCATGGCGCTTCTGACGTCCGTGAAGGCCGACGCGCTGGCGCAGCGAAGAATCGGGGCGCTTTCCGGCGGGGAGATGCAGCGGGTGCTTTTGGCGCTCGCGATCGGCCAGAAACCGGATTTGTTGGTGTTGGACGAGCCGGCGGCCGGGGTGGATTTCCAAGGCGAGCACGTATTCTGCGAGTTACTGGAGGGATTGCGGCGCGAACTGGGTTTCACCCTGCTCATGGTCAGCCACGATCTCGTCACCGTCACACACCATGCGACGCACGTCATCTGCCTGAATCGCCGGGTGATTGCGGAAGGTCCGCCGCGGGAGACGCTGACGCCGGAGAATCTGACCGCGATCTTCGGCGTGCACATGGGATTGGTGGACGGCCGGGCGTTGCCTGACGACAGGGCGGAATGTTCCGCCTCCTGCTGCAAGGGAGGACGCAAGCATGCCTGAGCTGACTGCCGTCTACGAATGGCTGGGCCGGCTGTTGCCCTTCGAGTGCCTGCAGATGGTCTTCATGCGGCGGGCGATGCTGGGGCTGCTGCTGCTTGCGCCCATGGCGGCGGCGATGGGCGTGCAGGTGGTGAACTTCCGCATGGCCTTCTTCGCCGACGCGATCAGCCACTCGGCCTTCGCAGGCGTGGCCCTCGGCCTCATCTTCGCCGTCAATCCGCACTGGACCATGCCCGCTTTCGGCCTGCTCGTGGGCCTCGGCATCATGGCGAGCCAGCGCCGCAGTTCGCTTTCGAGCGACACCGTGATCGGCGTCTTCTTCTCCGGCGTGATCGCCTTCGGGTTGGCGGTGGTCAGCCGCGACAGGAACGTGGCACGGAATGTCCAGCAGTTTCTCTACGGCGACATCCTCACTGTCGGCGACTCTGACATCTGGGCCATGATCGCTCTCTTCGTCGTGCTGATGGCGTTCCAGGCCTACGGATACAACCACATGCTCTACATCGGCCTCAATCCGACGCTGGCCAGGGCGCACCGCGTGCGCGTGGCGGTCTATCAGTACGTCTATGCCGGGCTGCTGTCGCTGGTGGTGATCTTCTCGGTCTGGGCGGTGGGCGTGCTGCTGGTGACTGCCATGTTGATCGTCCCGGCCGCAACCGCACGAAACCTGTCCCGCTCCGCCGGCAGCATGGTTTGGTGGGCCATGCTGGTCGGCGTGACCTCGGCCGTGGCGGGACTGCTCCTCTCGGCGCAGGACTGGGCGCGCACCGCCACGGGCGCCACCATCATCCTTGTCGCCTTCGGCTGGTTCCTCTTGAGCTCGGGCGTGGCGTATCTGCGTGGAGACCGAAATCAATGACCACCAGTGTTCTCGATCCCACAGCCCCGCGCTCACTCCGGCGAAACGCAGGGCTTCTTGTGACGGCGGTGTTCGTCATCTTTGCCTATGGCATCATGGCGCGCCGTCCGGACAGTACGGCGGTTCGCACGCTGTCGCTGGTCTTTGCGAGCATCATGCTTGAAGCGATGCCGTTCATGCTGCTCGGCTCGCTGATCGGCGGACTCATCGAGTCCTTCGTCAGCCGGGAGCGCATGACCTCGCTGCTTCCGAAACGCGGCTGGCTGACCGTATGCCTGGCCGCGGGCATGGGCATCCTCTTCCCCGTCTGCGAATGCGCGGTGGTCCCGGTGGTGCGCCGGCTGGCCCGAAAGGGACTCCCCGCCTCGGCGGCCATCGCCTATCTGCTGGGCGGCCCCATCGTCAATCCCATCGTCGCCGCCTCCACGGCGCTGGCGTACAGGTTCGACGGAACCGTGGTGGCTCTGCGCGCGGGCCTCGGCTTCGCCATCGCCGTGATCGTGGCCCTCGTCATGGGGCGGGTTTTCCAAGGCAAGACGATGTTCCGCGAAGACATGGATGATCCTCTGCACGATCACGAAAAACACAACCACGCCAACGCCGCAGCGCAGCCCTGTCACATGTCTCATGGCGAAAATAGCGTCCCCTCTCCTTGCGCATGCGGTTGCGGCCACAACCATGGGACGGCGCGCGATCACGCTCCCAGCCCGTTCCTGGCCAGACTCCTGGCCGCCTTCCGCCACGCGGCGGACGATTTCTTCGCCATCGGCCATTTTCTCGTCATCGGCGCCTTCATTGCTGCACTGGCCCAGACCTTCGTCGATCGCAAGCTATTCATCGGCTTGTCCGCATATCCGGTGCTACCGTCGCTAATGATGATCGCCCTGGCGATTCTCCTCAACCTGTGTTCCGAAGCCGACGCCTTCATCGCCGCGTCCTTTCGCGGATTGATGCCGTTGCCGGCGCAAATGGCCTTCATGCTGATCGGGCCGATGTTCGATTTGAAACTCCTGCTCATGTACCAAGGGGTCTTTCGCAGGCGAGCCATCGCGATGCTGGCGTCGCTAATCCTGGCGGCCGTCCTCATCGCCGTCCTCGGCATGGGGATCGCCCTCGGAGGAACGAAATAGAATGAGCGCCTTGAATCGCCTGCTCGGACGCTGGTGGCGTCTGCTCCTTTGTTTCGCGTGGATATGGGCCCTCACGGGGATTCTTCAAAACGAACGATAC
>DATKKX010000154.1:0-12868 GCA_035542775.1 Phycisphaerae bacterium
GCCATGGACCGGACACCCGGACTCGCTGACGTCGAAGGCCCGCGGCACGCTTGAGTCCGGCAGTCGCAGGAAGAGTTCCTCGTCGGGGATCGCCATCCAATATGCGGCCTGTTGCACGATCCGGTTCTTGATGGCCATGGCCCCGGAATCGGTGTCACAGAGTTGCCGGGCCGCGGCGATCTGGGCATCGGTGTACAGCACGCGGCTGGCTTTCAAAGGCCACTGCGGCGTACGCGGACCGGCGTGGAATTGCCCTTGAGCCAAGGGCACATTGCCGGGGCTTCCGCCCGGTCCATGGGGCACCACGCAGGCTGCCAGCGCGTCCAGCAGCTCAGTCTTTGAGTAGGGCGGGGCTGTTGGCGCCAGCCATGCGGCGGCGGGAGTTACTGTCGTCTCGCCCCCTATGGTCTGATCCGCTTCAGTCGGGAGACCAGTTTCACCGCAGCCAACCAGCGTCGCTGCTGCGAGAACAACCGCCAACAGGAGTACACCACGCAGTGGGACCAATGAGCAAGAGGACACCGGGTGGACCTCCTGGTCGCTCGGCGAGGCACGCGACCTTGCACCGGTCCGACCGCTGTTGGTACGAGGCATCGCCTGATTAATCGAATACGGCCTGAACAGCTCGCGCGTCGGCGGGGGCGGCACCTTAACGACGCCGATTATAGGCGCGGGGACAGAGACGGCCATATTGCTTTCACATCACCCCAATCACCAGAATTGCCAGTCTCCGGCTTGAACCACGTAGATGTAGAGCACCAGGTTGGTGATGCCATGTGTGATCATCATGCAGAGCAGGCTCTTTTTCCAGTAGAACAGGGCATTGTAGAGCATCCAGCAGGCGATGCTGACGCCCCAGTTGGTCGGGTGCTGCAGCGTGGAGAGCAAGGATGAACCCAGAAACGCGAACCATGTGAACCTTCCCCAGGGCACTTGCTCAAAACGGTCCCAACTCACGAAGGCTCGAAGGATGAAGCCCCGCCAGAAGAGCTCTTCGACGATGGGCACAATCGTCACGGAGCGGCCGATCTTGACCACCACTTGCCCCCAGAAGGCAAGGCCGTTGCCGAAAGTCTCGTTGGGATCTTGGGTCTTTGCGCCCCATAACGGCGCGCCAAGATCGTGCCCGGCGATTCTGACGCCGTTGAGCCAGTGCTGACCGGCGACCCACAAGACTGCGGCGAGCACGCCGACCACGGCCGCGGCGCCCAGGTGCATCCGGCCCCACGGCGGATAGTGGTGGCGAAACAACCACGTTACCCAGAAGGCGACGGCGACATGGATGATGACCGCGACATGATAGAGGCTCTGCGGGAAAACGTCGGTTAAGAGCAGGAGGAGGAGATAGGCCATGTACGGCCCCATGAGCGGCAGGCGCGGCTCGGCCCGAACCATGCTGCTGACCCACTGGGGCTCGTTGGCTGCACAGGGCTTGGGTGGCATTTCCGGCATTCTATAGTGCAGCCTGCGACGGCGACCAGTGAGGGGGCGCTGAGTGGCTGTCGTCGCAGGCCTTTGGTCTGCTGAGCGGCGCGGACTATTCCGGCCCCGGCTCGCCGATGGGCTCCGCCA
This sequence comes from Phycisphaerae bacterium, assembly GCA_035542775.1. GTDB lineage: Bacteria > Planctomycetota > Phycisphaerae > UBA1845 > UTPLA1 > DATKKX01. Next base: position 1,573 of record DATKKX010000154.1, read on the forward strand.
CGGGCGGCGGTCTGGTCGCCGGTGTGTTGCCGCTTGGCGCCGTCTTTGCAGCGGGAGCAGGGCTCCTGGCCGGCGCCTTTGCGGCGGGCGGTTCGCTCCTCGACGGCGGCGGCGGCGAGGAGGACACCGGCTCCACCGGCACCGGCCGCAACGGCTCCTTCGGGGTGAGGTGGCTGCGGGTCTCGTCGGTCAACTGCTCAATCCGCGTCGCCGAAAAGCGGCAATTCGACTCATTGTGGTTCTCATCAATATCTATGACCTGGTGGTAGAGCTCCAGGGCCTTGGTCCGGTCGTGGCGGCGAAAATCATACACCACCGCGCACTGGAACCGGGCGGCGTGCGGCGTCTGGGGATCGAGGGCCACGGCCCACTGGTAATAGCGAACCGAAAGTTCGTCGTCGGGGTCATCTTCGCGGAGGTATTCCTTATAGATCTCCCCGCAGTAGAACGCGCAGTCGTCCACTTTGTCGGACTTGGGATAGTCTCGGAGCACCTTCTTGAACAGGTCCAGGGCCTTTCGGGCCTTTTCCTTGTTGGCCTTCAGGTGGCCGGCGAAAGGGACGCCGCGGACCTGGTTCAACAGGTCCAGTCCCTGGCCGTAAATCGCATCGGCCTCGGGGATGGAGGCCTCCGGCGCGACTTCGACGCGCTGCTCGGTCGCGCCCGGTGTGAGGTATGGAAAGACCTCCACCGCCTCGGTGGCCTCGCGCTGCCTGCGGGCCCAGTCGGCCTTGGCGTCGTCGCCGGCTAACAGGTATGACCGTTCGAGGGTGATCAACTCGTGGACGTACTTCTGCCGCGTGGCCAGCATCTCCTCCACCAGATCGGGGAAATTAGCCAGCCGAGTACCCTCCGGCGTCGCATCTCGATCACCAGGTGGCGGATTGAGATCAACGACGCGGGAGTCGTGCTTGTGGTTGATGCCTTCGCAGCCCGCAATCGCGGCGATGCAGACGACCAAGACCATGGTGGCCAACAGCGGGCAAAATCGATCGGTACGCATTGGATTAGTCCCTGATTCACGCGGCGATGACGTGCAGGCAGGAATCCGGCCGACGGTCGCGGCGGACGCAGATGCTTCTCCTGTCGCGCCGGATGCGCCCAGCGCCCCACGCGGGTTTCTTGCCACACGCCTACAGGCCGGTATTGCAATGCTTTGCGGGTCTGGGGTCAAGTCCGAGCTGGGCCGCGCCTTTCGGGGCGGCGCTACCTACCACTGGGCCTCTTCAAAGGCACCTTTTCGCGCAACGGCTTTTTGCGGCAGGACCTTAAGGGCGGCGCCGGCCAGGCTCAAGTCCGCCCGCGTCGTGATCTTGATGTTCCGCGGGTCGCCCTCCACCGTCGCCACCGCATGGCCTGCGGCAGTGACGATTTGGGCATCGTCCGTGATCGGTCCGCCGCCAACAAGCTCCGCCCCTTTTTCCTTCAGCAGGGCGTAGGCCTGAGTAATGATCTCTTTGCGAAAGACCTGCGGTGTCTGAGCCATGTACAGCCCGTCGCGCGAGACTGTCTCGCAGATGAGACCCTCCTTGGTGATGCGCTTGAGCGTGGAGGTGACAGGAATCACCGGGACCGCAGCTCCCGTCTTGCCGGCGACCTCGAAAACGCCGTCGATCCACTCAGCGGCAACGCACACCCGGGCGGCGTCGTGCACGGCGACGAATTCCGCCTGCTCGCTCACCGCCGCAAGCCCATAGGCCACGGACTGATATCGCTCCGTGCCACCTTCGACCAGTTTCACGCCCATGAAGCCGAGGTTGGCGCCGAACTTCGATTTCATCTGGTCCATGTCCGCGGCGGCGACCACCAGCAACGTCTGGCAGACATCCTCGCGGTTGACGAAAAGTTGCAGAGCTCGAAGAAAGAGGGGCTGTCCGTCGAGCTTGGCGAAGATCTTGTTTTCCTTGCCGCCGAACCGCTCGCTGCTGCCGGCCGCCACGACGATCACACTTGTTTTGGCCATCGGTTCGTCTCCTGGTGTATGGAATCGAGGATTCAAGATTCCATGTGCAGATGGATCGCGCCTGTTATCAGACGCATTCTACTCCACTAACCGATCGTTCTCAATTCTCCATTGCCGCCGCAAGGTGGGCATCGTTGTAGGGCATTTGCTTGTGACGCGCCATCGTCGCCCGTTGTCGGCGCTCCGGCATGCTAGAGACATCGTTCACCTGCTCGTCTGTGAGCCACCTGAGAAGACTATGTGGGTGTGCTCCTTCTCGCTTTCCGCGGGCCAGAGCCGTTCGTTGATCCGGGTGGCGGCTGCGTGCTCAGCCTCCACGGCGGGGGCGACGATGGCCGGCGCCGGGGCGCGGCCTGGCTTGGGCTCGGCAATGGCGTCGAACAAAGTCCAACCGATCACGCCCTCCTCATGTTTCAGCTTTCTGAGTGCGCTACCGCTCTTCTCGACGTCCCGCTGTTAGAAGCGCGGAGTGAGAGCTTTCAAACCCATCGACCGGAGGCAGCGGGCTATGGCCCGGCAGCCGTGAGACACAGCGAGTTCGTCGGCGGCTCACCCCGTTGCGCCAGACTCGGTTTCCGGGAGACTCATGAAGACCCAGGGCCTCTTTATGTGATTGAAAAGGCCTCTCCGCCAGCCGGCGCATCATGCCGACGAACCCGGAGGCTTTAATTATCGATCACTGGAGGAGAAATGATCCAGAATCGTCAACCCTTTATCAATGCTTCTGTTACAGATGACGCAGGCAAAAAAGACCCCGCGGCAAAAATGGGGTGTTTACCCGATTGTTTCTTGATGGCGTTTTCGCACTAATGGAAACGGAGCCGCTGAGCGGGTGATCTGGGCGTCCTATGGGCGTACTCTACCCATCCCCCCACTTCACCTTCGACCCGTCAGGGTGCCCAGACCCACTCACGGCGGCTTCTCACCCCCCCCGCTAATGCCTCGTTCCTGTCTCAGGTGAGCGTTGCCCACGAGTTCCGTGGGTCGAGACGCATGGTGCCGGGCGGACCGGGATGAGATCGCGGGCCGACCGGTCGCCGCTCGTTTCCGGAAACGTTGAATTCGTCCGGTTGCGTGACTAGATTCCCCGGACCTCGGTCGGAAAAACTCGAAGGACGGTCGCGCCCGCTGTGGCGAAGGCGGGGCGCCGGGACAGCACGACCGACATCGATTCATAAGGAGCACGATCATGGCTTTTGAACTTCCGGCTCTGCCGTACGCGTATGACGCCCTGGAGCCCCACATCGACGCCAGGACGATGGAATTTCATCACGACAAGCACCACCAAACCTACACGAACAACTTCAACAAGGCCCTCGAGGGCCAGACCGCGCTCGCCAAGATGACCGCGACCGACATCATCAAGAAAGTCACCACCCTGCCCGACTCAATTCGCCAGGCGGTCATCAACAACGGCGGCGGTTACGTGAATCACACCCTCTTTTGGGAGATCATGGGGCCGAACTGCGGCGGCATGCCGCGCGGGACGATCGGTGACATGATCAACACCGCGTTCGGCACGTTCGACGCCTTCAAGGAGAAATTCACCACTGCCGCAACAACGCGATTCGGCAGCGGCTGGGCCTGGCTGGCGCTGAACAGGAACGGCAAGCTCGAGGTAATGAGCACGGGCAACCAGGACTCCCCGCTATCCCAGGGGTACACCCCCATCCTCACGCTGGACGTCTGGGAGCACGCTTATTACCTGAAGTACCAGAACCGTCGGCCGGACTACATCGCGGCGTGGTGGAACACGATCAACTGGCGGCGCGTGGATGAATTGCTCAAGGCGGCAAAGAGCTGACGCGACGCCGTAAAGGCAGATGCGCTGCGCGGCAGGCCCGGAACCAGGCACAGATGTCCGGATCCGCCGGATGCCACGGTGCGAAGGGATGGGTAATGAGCCGGGACGGCCGAACGATGGCGGCCGCCCGGCTCCCACTTTTTTCCGCACGGTCCTGGGATCCGGTGCGGCTTGCCGGACGCAACTGGACTGTCGCCACGATCGATTCCCCGCCCGCTCCAGGTTCCCAGTGGTCGATCCGCGTGGTCCATCGTGCATCGGAGGTACCTAAGCGGCACCTCGGACCACGATCGGCGTCGGGCCAGACGGGCTTTCGATTGGATGGGCTAGGGGTTCAACGGATCCGGGTTCGGGACTTCGCGCCAGTTGACGATCGCGGCGGTTGTTACGGTGGCGTTGGGACCGAACTCCGACGTGTTGTTGCTGGCGTCGGTTGCGGTGGCGGTCACCTTGTCGCCGCTGCTGAGGCCGCTGACCGCCAGCGAAGCGCTGAAATTGCCACTCGCGTCGGCGGTAACGAATCCCAGGAATGTCTGACCCGGCCCGTACCCCGCCACGTTGTTGTAGACCTTGAAAATCTCGACACGGGCATTGGCGAAGGTCGTCTGGCCTGATGCCGAGCCGACGTACCCGTTGATGCTCAGAGTGTTCTCGCAGAGGCTGGCCATGGTGAAGACACCCGAGTCCATTTCGTAGTTGGCTTTGACGTTGCTCTTCATGCCATCGTTGACGGTAACGTTGTTATCGCCGAGATCGATGCCCAGAGAGCCGTTTGCGAAGATCGAATTTCCCAGGATGCCGTTGCGTCTGGATGACGAGTCGAGGATGACACCCTTGCCGGTGTTAAAAGCGATGAGATTGCCCGCTCCCGCGGCTGTTCCACCGATCATGTTGCCGGTTGTCGACCACAATGTCATGCCGGAGTGGTAGTTGGGAATCGCCACCGAACCGGTGACATCGGTTCCGATGTAGTTTCCTTGAATCGTATGCCCCGAGCCTCCGCTGATCCAAATGCCGTCCGCCAGATTCCCCACGTTGGTGTTGCCGGAGATTATGTTACGGGCCGAGCTGGACGTGCCACCGATGATATCATTAGTGGCGCCGATCAGGGCGATGCCATCGTTGCCGTTGGACATGGCCGCCGTGCCCGCCGCGTTTGTGCCAATGAAGTTTCCTTGAATCACGTTGCCGGACCCGCCGGTAAGCTCGATGCCGAAATCTCCATTTCCGGAAACGACATTTGCAGCGCCGGAGGCGGTACCCCCGATGGTGTTTCCCGAGGAATAGTGAATCTCAATCCCCGAGGCGCCGTTGGCGAGCGCGGCAGCGCCTGCGGCGTTGGTGCCGAAGCAGTTGCCCTGGACGGTATTGGTTGATCCCCAGGCCAGATAAAGGCCGTTACGAGTGCTTCCGGAAACCACGTTGCCAGCGCCGGAGGCTGTGCCACCGATGGTGTTGCTGCTTCCCCTGACGTAGATGTTGTGACTGCCGTTGCTGATCGCGCCTGTGCCGGCGGCGTTGAGGCCGACGTAATTGCCTTGAACGGTGTTACCGGTGGTGCTGATGTAAATGCCGTAGTTATTGTTGCCGGATACGACGTTGCGCTGCGCGGCGGCCGTCCCTCCGATGGTGTTGTTGTTGGAGCTGCTGCTGATGTTGATTCCCTCACCTGCGTTGCGTCGGGCCACCGAACCGGTGGCGTCGGTACCGATGTAATTGCCCTGGATGGTATTGCCGCCGGCGGTGTCCAGGCGGATCGCTGTGCCGAGAAAGCGGTTGATCACAAATCCTTGCAGCGTACAGCCGCCCGCACTGATGACCAGGGCGGTCGTACCAGTCGGGGCCCCGGATCCGTTCAGCTCAATCAAGGGCGTGCCGCTGAAGCCCGGTTGGGTGGTTCCGTCAATGACAACCGCGCCGGTGATCTGCGGCAGGCCCGAGGCCAGCAAAATGGTCTGGACGCCGCTGCCAGGGATGTCGAAGACAATGGAATCGGTGCCGGCGAAGGCGTTGGCGTCGGTGATCGCCTGCCGCAACGAGCCTGCGCCGCTGTCGTTTGTATTGGTGACTGTAAACACTGCGCCCGGGGCATGGGCGGCGAGCAGGAGCGAGAGGACCACTGAGACGAGTGTGAACGGGCACGTGAGCCGTACCGGCCCTCGCCCAACTCCGGCGTCATCCAGCCGTTCGGGGCACTGCCGATGAAGCGGTCGAGACCGCATCCATCGAGCATCGGATACCGCTCGCAGCCTTACGATCTTCTGCCCGGTCCCGCACCGCATGCCCGGCTCCTCCAGGGCCAGCACCGGCCCTCGCTCCACGAAGGCGATGGAACATGAATCGACCTCCGGAGGGCGCCTGATTCGTTTGGGCGGGATTGGGGAGGCGTGGAACGACAGCAAGGAGTGGAACGCGGGTTCGCCGCCGAATGATTTCGCCGATTATCAGACCCTCCCGGGGAGAGACGCGGAAGAGTCCGGCCTGGGATCGCTATGGTCGCATCGCTCAGGGGCATGCAGGGCAAGATCGCGGACGGAGACGTTCCCTGGGCACGCGCTCTGCGCGCGCACGAGGCCGGTTCCAGGAACCGGCCTCGCGTGCTCAAACCCTTGCAAGCCCCCTGACAGGCAGCCGGCAGCAGACTTGTGCTCACTCCGCGGTCTGGGCGGACAGGTACAGCTCCACGCCCATCTGCTTGATCTGATCCAGTTGCTCTTCAAGCCAGTCGATGTGGCGGTCTTCGTCTCCGGCGATCTGCTCCAGCATCGCCCGGCTGGTTGTGTCGCCCGAGTCGCTGGCGAGGTGGACGGCCTTGTTGTAGGCGGCCACGGCCGCGGCTTCGGCTTTCAGATCGCTGGCGAACTGGGCCGGCACGGTGGCCCCGATATGGATCTTGTTCAGCTTGTCGACCTTGGGCAGGCCCTCCAGGAAGATGATCCTGGCGATCAGTTTTTCGGCGTGCTTCATTTCCTCGATGGCGCGGTGTTCGATCTTCTTATGAAGCCGATCGTAGCCCCAGTTGGCGCACATCTCGGAGTGCACCATGTACTGATTAACGGCGGTCAACTCGTCGGCCAACAGATCGTTCATCGTCGCGATCAGCCTGGCATTGCCCTTCATAAACAACCTCCGGTCAGGCGGCTCCAACCCTCCGTTCCTCGCTCCGCCGCGAGGACGGGGGATCAATGCCCGAGAATGTATAGGTCCGGAGGGCGAATCGCAAACCTGCGACATTCACGGCTGCCGCGCCGCCGCTTGTAGCGGCTTGGGGTATCCGACATCCCGGTGAAAACGCGTCCGCGGACCGGGGGTTCCATTGACAGAACCGACGGCGCCTCCTAGATTAGTACCCGCTTTTTGAAATCGACGTCACTTCCATAGACGATTGTGGAATTCCTGGACGGAGTCGCTCATGAAAACGCGAGTTAGTCAGACGACGTGGTTCATCCAAGCGGCGGCATTGGCCCTGGCCACAGCGCTTCTGTGTGGTTGTGAGTCCAAGGAGAAGACCCGGCAGACAGCTTCGGCCGACAACGGCTTCAACGTCCGCATCGACCGGAGCGAGAACGGCGCCGCCGCGCGGACAGCGCGAGAGGGAGGCGACAAAGCCAACGACGCTTCCCGCACATTGGCTTTCGCCATGACGGGAGCGGGAAAGATGCCGGAAACCGGGGCCTCGCCGGAGCGCCGAGCGGCCGCGAACCAGGCGGCGATCATCGAAGCATTCTGCAAGGCGGTCGTGGAGGCGAGGAAGACGACGGGCCAGCCGGGCTCGAGCTTCACCGCCGACTTCGGCCCGCGACTGAGAGTGGCACGGGTGGCGGTCGGCGGCGGCTACGAAGACCGGGTGACTCTCGTCTCGCGCGGTGTGGAAACCACGTTCGTGGTCCGGGATGGCAAGCTCCAGCACGAGCCGCACGACCTACGCCAGGTGCAGCAGATCTTCGACGCAACCAACGGGGAATTCTCGTTGCTGGGCACCGACTGGTCTCCGGTCAAGGGGGAGTGCGTGGCGACGGTCGCTCGCTACGTGCCCGCCGGTCTGAACTCCGCCCTGGCGGGCGGCGTCCCGGACGAGAAGAGCGACTCCGCGACTGATCCGACTTCCGCCCGATAGCACACGATCGGGTCGCCGATCCGATGGGCGTCGGGAGAGGGCAGCGCGCCTGTCGAGTCACGAGGACTTAGCACACGCACACTGGGGCGCCAGGTATTGTCAGCCGATCTTGCTTCCTGCGACCAAGTCCTTCCTCGGCCGCGTCGGGTCCGGCGGCTGTCCGGCGTCTATCACTTCCACAAGAAGCCTCAGCCCGGATCGATCGTGGTCGAGCACGTTCCGCGCGGTCCGCGGCCGCAATGGTACTCGCTGCAGATTCGCCCTGACGAAATCAGGCTGCGGGCGGGGGACGCGGCGGGCTTTCATTACGGCATGGTGACGCTGGGGCAACTGCTGGGGGCTGGACGCACCGGCATTCAGGCAATGGAGATCGAGGACTGGCCTGATTTCCCGGTCCGCGGCGTGATGCTGGACATCAGCCGCGACAAGGTGCCGAAGATGGGCACGCTGAAAGGGCTCATCGACCTGCTGGCCGGCTGGAAGATCAACCAGCTTGAGTTGTATACCGAGCACACGTTCGCATATGCCGGGCACGAGCGGGTCTGGCGCGGGGCGTCGCCGATGACGGCCTCACAGATCGAGGAACTCGACGGCTACTGCCGGGACCGGCGCGTCGAGTTGGTGCCGAATCAGAACTCGTTCGGGCACATGGAGCGATGGCTGAAGCATGAGCCCTACGCGCGGCTGGCGGAGGCCTGCGGGCCATGGAAGACGCCGTGGGGCGAGCTGCGCGAGACCCGGACGACGCTGGACCCACTGAACCCCGGGTCGATCCACCTGGTGGCGTCGCTGTACGACCAACTGCTGCCGCACTTTTCCAGCCGGCTATTCAATGTCGGATGCGATGAGACCTGGGAACTGGGGCAGGGGCGGAGCGCGGCGGCGTGCCGGCGGCGGGGCGTGGGGCGGGTGTACCTGGATTTCCTGCTCAAGATCCATCGCGAGGTGAAACGCCGCGGGCATCGAATGATGTTCTGGGCGGACATTGCGTTTCAGCATCCCGAGCTGATTGCCCGGCTGCCGCGTGATGTGATCCCGATGATCTGGGGATACGAAGCCGATCACCCCTTTGATCGGCAGTGCACGACGCTGGCCCGGCGTGGCCTGGAGTTCTATGTTTGCCCGGGCACGTCGAGCTGGTGCAGCTTCGGGGGGCGGACGCGGAATTGCCTGGACAATCTGAGGAATGCCGCGGCGGCGGGGAAGCGTCATGGGGCGTCGGGCTATCTGATCACGGATTGGGGGGATTTCGGGCATCGGCAGTACCTGCCGGCGAGCTACATTGGTTTTCTCTATGGCGCCGCGGTCAGTTGGTGCGGCCAGACCAATGCGGGCATCGACGCAGCCGATGAGGTCGGGCGACACGTCTTCGGCGACGAGACGGGGCAGATCGGGCAGCTTTGGCATGACGTTGGGAGGATCCACGAGTTGTCGGGGGTATCGCTGAAAAACCGGACGATCTTGTTCTCATGCATGCAGGCGAAGCTGGGCGATGCGGGGGCGCTGAAAGGGCTGAAGGTTCGCGCTGTCGCGGCGATGGAACGGCAGATCACGGAGCTGGCGGCCAAGGCGGGGCGAGTGCGATTCGGCGGCAGCAACGGTACAGTGGTTCGCGAGGAACTGCTGGCGACGATCGCGGTGCTGCGACATGCGTGCAAGCGGGCAAGGTTGATGCTCGCGCCGGGCGATCAACGGGACGTCCGCAGGCAGTGCCGATGGCTCGCCGGGGACATCGAGAAGATCATCGATCAACACCGGGCGTTGTGGGTTCGCCGCAACCGCCCGGGCGGTCTGGCGTCGAGCGTGGAGCATTACCGCCGCAACCTCCGCGAGTATGAGGCCGCGATGGAAATGATGGCAGGGTGACATGGGGATTGAGACTGCGTTGCCGTCAGGTGAGCAGCCTATGCTGCGTGTGACGCAGACGACTGCCGAGAGGACATTTCTGGTGTTCTCCGCGCCGCGGCGCGCGAGCGCCTCGGCCGCCGCCGATGGGTATACCCAGATCGCGGATGCGCTGCGCAAGCACAGACTGGAGATCGTCCAGGAACGCGTTTTCGGCAACTCGAGCGCCGAGGCGGCGGTGTTGGCCGCGCGACGCGAGGCCCTGCAAGCTTGCGGCATTCCGTTCGGCGGTCCGCTCACGTATGTCCAGGGGCAGCCGATCTGGGGGGAAGGGCTCGCGGGGGTCATCATCCACACGGTGCCGGCCGGCGCCGGAACCGGCGGCACAAGGGCGATTCTCGACCACGGCACCTCCCGCGGTTGTGCCTGGCGGAGTGAGGGCGCGACATTCATCAGCCTGCGAGACATCAGAGGACTGGCGGAGAGCCCGGGAAGCGACAACTCGCCGCCCGCTCAGGCCCGTCGGATGTTCGAGCGGGCCGACCGCGTTCTTCGTGAGCATGGAGCCTGCTATGGCCACGTCGTTCGTACCTGGATTTACCTGTCGAACATCCTTGATTGGTATGGAGAGTTCAATCGGGTTCGGAATGAGATGTACGGCGAATTCGGTCTGATGCCCGGCGTGCGCGACACGCAATCGGTTCTTCCGGCCAGTACGGGCATCGGGGCGGACCTGGCCGGGGGGGCTGCCTGTGCGATGGATCTGCTGGCGGTCGTGCCCGGCAAGGATGGAGGGCCGGTGATCACGCGGATGGGGAGTCTGCGACAGCAGGAGGCTTTCCGCTACGGCTCCGCGTTTTCGCGGGGCGTGGTCGTGCAGGGGTCGCATGGGGCGTTGATCGAGGTATCGGGGACGGCGGCGATCGACGAGAACGGGGCGAGCCTGCACCCGGGAGACATCCGGGGGCAGGTGCGATGGACGTGCGAGACAGTGGCGTCGCTGCTGAATCGGGCGGCGGCATCGTCGAAGGACATCTGTGCCGCGACCGTATTCATGAAGAACAGAGGCGATGCCGCTGCGGTGCTGGAGGTCATGGCTGACCTGGGGCTGGAGAATCTGCCGGCGGTATACGTCGTGGCGGACATCTGCCGGAAGGAACTGCTCTTCGAGATCGACGCGGAGGCGGAGACGCGCGGCAGAGGCTGATCCCGCAGAGCGCGGAGCACGAAGGAAGACCGGCGTGGCCGGGTCAGATCCCAGGGCCGCGGTCTCAGAATTGCGGTACCATCTCTCTCGGTGGGGGCGAGCGTTTATGCGGTACCGCCGAAGAAGGCGGCGAGCCAGCCGAACAGGCCGTTCAGGAAATCGTTGAGCCAACCGAAAAGCGAATCGAGGAAGGCCTGGAGCGAAGCTTGGAAGTCCATGGATCGTCTCCTTACGCGCGGCGAGGTTGGGGTTGAGTATACTTTTCGTTTCGGCCCATCGCAATATCGCCAGGGTCACAGGGGAGAGTGCTGAGTGCTGAGTGCTGGGTGTGCTCTGTAGAAACCCTTAAAGCAATCTTCT
>DATKKX010000155.1:0-19770 GCA_035542775.1 Phycisphaerae bacterium
TGTTCTTGCCGGCCTTCTCCTTGGTGCCGATGGTCTCCCCCACCTTGACCTTGTACTCCTGCTCCTTCCAGCCCGTGTGCGTCTTCCTGTACACCGTGACCGTCACGTCCTTTTTCTTGGGATCGGCCTGCGTGAGGAAGAAGAGCAGATCGCTGCTGACCTCCACCGGCCGACTGGCGGGCGACCAATCGCTGAGAACGGTCAGCACTTTCGCGTCGTCGGGATTCTTCATGTCACCGGGATCTCCCGCTGACGGATTCAGCAGCTCGTATCGCAGTCGATACTCGTACGCGTGACCCGGGACCACGTCCACATCGTGAGCCACCAAAGGCATCAGGTGATCGATGGTCAGCGGTGTCGTCCTCCATTCCGCCCGCCGCGCCTTCGGCAGCTTGCCCTCGATCTCCTCCAGGACTTTCTTCGCCCCATCGACCTCCTTCTCGCTTCCATTGGTCTCGGCGACCGCCGCCAGCGCATTCATGTATGCCACGTCCAGGTCTACCTGGGTAAAGGGCTTCTTGCCGGCCATCGCCTTCTTGGCAACATCAGTGAATTTCTTGATGCGTCGATCGGCCTGGCTGGTGGGATTGTTGGAATCCCTTGGAGACTCATCCAGAGAAGGCAGCGGCAGATCGGACACGCCGCGGCCCGGCAAGTTCGGCCGGGTGAGGATTTTCTTGGCGTCCTCTATCAATTTCTTGTACTCGGCCACACGGTCGACCAGGATCTCGTTATTCGCATCCAGCGGCTTAGGCGGCGGCTTGACCGGCAACCAGGCGTCAACGTCTTGCCAGCCTCTCCACGGCTCAGACGTGTCCTTCCGCTGCAAACGGACCATTACCACCGGGAGCTTCGACTTCACCGGGTATTTCGCCGCCTTGAATCGGCGCTCCATCTCACTCAGGTCGATTTCCGCTCCGACGGAGATGTAGCTCCGCACCACCGACTTCCCGCCGGCCGCGCCTGGTTCCCGCTGGCTTCGGTCAGGTTTGTAATCAACCGCCTCGGCCGGCAAATCCAATGACTTCCGGTCGCTGACCACCACCGGCACGCTAGGGGCCACTGCCTTGACCAGCTCGCGCCGGTCCTCGAGCGAGACGCCGGTGATCTCCGGTCGGACTGGCGGATACTTCTGCGTCCGCCACAGCTTGGGCTGTATCTTCCAGAAATCGGCCAGAGCCCGCGGTCCCTCGGTAAACCACTTTTCCACCTGCTGCGCCGGATTGTCCGGCTTGTTCGGGTCGGCGGGCGGCGCCGGCGGCAACTGCGCCCGAGCCACGGCCTGCGCTACCTGATCGGCTTGTCTCCCGGCCTCTTCAACAAGCTCGGCTGGGCCGCGGTCGCCTACTTTGAACCGAAAGCCTCCAAAGGAATAAACGCCCGCCGCCACCAACGCAGCCGCGCAGACGCCCAACACCACCTTTTCGGCGTGCAGATCAATGAAGCTGGCGCTCTTCTTCGCCATCAATAAGCCTCCTGGCTTCGAACCGCGGTCTGCCCGCAACTACGAGTGCTTCGTCACGCCTTATCCCAACGGCTGACGCGAGCCTCTACCCTCCCTACGAACCTTGCCGATGTCCACCTGATCCATCATGCCAGGCGTGCCGGGCATCAGCCACGACCGCCTCTGCCCTCATCCGTCATTATCGCGCCCGGCGTCTTCAGGGCCTGCTTCACCTTCTCGGGAATCCACTGCTCGAAGATCACCCGGAAGTAGTACCCTTCAAGATCGACGGTCAACAGAACCACCGGATCATCACCGTAGACGAATCCGGTTTCAAGGAACGGATCCGGCGGTACCGCCCTGTATGACACCGCGATCGGCGTATAGAAACCGACGCCGCTCAAGTACCCGAGGACATTCATGATCGCAGATTCTTCGACTATGAGCTGCACTTGTATCGGCACCACGAACTTCTTCTCGTCGTTCTTGATGCCGGTGAAGGAATCGGCGAACTTGGCGGGGTTCGAGCCGCCGCCAGGCAGTTTGCTGTCGATGCTCACCGTGAGCAGGCGTTTCACCGGCATGTAGGCCACCCACAGCCGGTCTTCCATCCCCTGTTGCCGCAACTGCGCCGCCCGTTCCTCGTTGCAGCGGTACAACGCTGTGGCGATGTCCTGCTGAATCCATAGAGACATCTGGGCCTGCCAGATCTCGAGCGCCGTGGGAGTATCCGTCTTGTCCGCCATCGGATGCCGGCCAAAAGCGCCATCGTCCAGGTACATGTAGGCCTGCTTTGCCGCCCGTTCTGCCGCCCTCGCCGGCGCATTTTTGCGCAGATACTCCCTCAGGTTGATATCCTTCTTGCTCTTGGTCAGATCCTCAACAGGGGGTTGCCTCGTTGCCGGGCTGCGACCGGCGGTGCCTCCGCCCTCTTCGCCAGACTGCTCATCCGCCGCCATGGAGACCAGCAGGTTGGCCTCCCTTTCTCTCTCCGCCGCCGTAGGGCCGCCGCGTGCCCGAAGCTTCGTGATGAGCGTCTTGAACTCGTCGATGTATTTGGGGCGAAACGACAGAGCCACGCCCGAGCTTTTCGGCTCGGGAAGCACGTCGGCCATGAGCGGCTCTCTGGCCTTGGGTATGACGGTGCCGTTCTCGACTTCTTCGTAGAAAGCGTTGTTCTTCTGCAGTGCCAGGGCCGCGCTGGAGGAGCTCTCGAAATCGGTCTTCTTCTGTTCGATCTCCCGTTTCTTCGCTTCGATCATCGCCAAGTTCGCGCCGCCCCGCTGATAGCCGCTCACCTTCTGGACCAGGCCGTCGATCTCCTTCATCTTGTCCTCGACGCCGGAGCTCGCCATGATCGCCAGGGTGCCGCCCCCAATCGAGGCCAGCGCCACGATCCCCATCACGATGAACTGCCATTGTGCCTTTAGAAACGCCATTGTCTGGGCTCCATCACTGGGCGAGGGCAATCACGAAGCCGAACGTCTCCGCGCGGGCGATTGCCCCCATCCATGCCAGGGCAACGCCTCGCGAATCCTTCGACCCATGACCCCTTTCATCGCTTCATCTCTCCATGCTCCCTAGTCGCGTCGTGGCTCCTCCGGCGGGGGCGCCCCCTCCTGAGGTTGCTTCGCTTCCGGTTTCGCTTCCGGCTTCGCTTCCGCCTTGGCCTCCGGCTTGTCGCCCGGCTGCCTGAACTCTTCCGGAATCAGGTTCTTGGGAGTGTTGGTATTGCGGGCCACGATGAGGATCTGAAACTGCTGGTCCTTGTCCGTCTTTTCGGTGGGGAAGACGGGATCGTTGTCTCTTGCTTGCGCCTTCCATTGCTCCATCGGGTCCCCGCTGGCGGGCGCTTCGGCGCCGGCCGGGCTCGCTGCCCTGGGGTTCTCAGTGGCTCCGCGTGGCGTTGGAACTTGACCGCGGGGTTCGCTGGGGCCGGCGCGGCCTCTCACCCTGGGACCAGCTTGCGGCTGACCGCCCTGACTACGGCTCGGTGCTCGGTCGCCGCCCCTCGGGCTCACATCCGGCGGTCCCAGGTCGCCTCCGCCGCTGCCCTTGGGCAGCACCTTGGCAAGCTTGATCATCTCGAAATAGAAACCGCGGTTCGGCTCCTTGCCAAGCTTGTCGAGCTTCTTGATCAGGTTGTCCTCCAACCAGGTCGGCGTCTCCTCCTGACGGTTCGTCTCCCCGACGAGCGTGATCAGCCAGCCCGCACCACCGCGGCCCTTCTCATCGGGCTCCCCCCCCTTGGACCCGCCCGGCAGCAGCTCCATCACGTTGGTGAGGTCGTAGCGCATGTCCAGACTCTGAATCCAGAGCTCCTGTCGCTCGGACCGTGACATACCCCCGACAGCCTTGATGTAGTCCTGGACGTTGTTGACCGTCTTCAGCGACTCCGGCGAAGCCTGCTCGAAAGCCCGGTGAATGCAGTCGAGGATCTTCGGAACATTGCTATTGTTGCCGAGCAACGCAGCCATCGCATCAAACGAAGCCTTGTCGCCGATGGGCGTGCTCGAGACCTTGCTGAATTCCTGCTTCAACCGCTCGGCCGCCCCCGCGACTTTGGCGGCCCGCTCCAATGGAGGGCCTGACGAACCGCCCTCGATGATCCGCTGCGCCTCCTGCACGGACCCGACTGAGGCCGACTCCACCTTTGTCAATCCGCCCAGCGCCTTATCCATCTGGCCTTTGGCCGTGGCGTTGCCGACCCACAGGACGCCTGCGGCCAGCGCCAGCGCCGCGGTAGCACCCGCGAACCACGCCTTCTTCTGTCGCCACAGCAGCGTCCGACGGACTTCCTGGGGCAGCAGATTGGATTCCACCGCGGCCAATCCCAGACCCTGCACCGCCAGACCGTAAGCCACGCCGAAGCTCATCGTGTTTTCCACGAACTCCGGCGCCCGTTCCGCGGCGACCATCTTCTTGAACGTTCCCAGCTTCTCCACCTCGATCTGCAGGTTCTGCTGGAGGAATTTCTGCAATCCCGGCAGCTTGAACGCGTTGCCCATGCCAAGGGCCCGGGCAATGTGCGCGTCCCGGTGGGTCGACGTGTAGTACCCGATCGACCGCTGGATCTCCGACACCAGATCCTGCAACACCGGTCGCATGGCCTGGAAAATCTGCCGGGCGTGTTTTGACGCCGCCGCCGTCTTCTTCAGCCGCTCCGCCTTGCCGAAGGAAATCTTGAACGCGGATACCAGCGCCTCGGTAAACCTGTTGCCGCCGATCGGCACGGGCCGAGACCAGATCCGGTTGCCTTCCATCACGATCAGGTCCGTCGCCAGCGCCCCCATGTCCAGCAGGATCGTGGCCTTCCCCGGCTCCGTGGGCTGCTCGAACCTCGCCGCGTTGTAGGACGCCATCGGGCTGGACTGGACAATGAACGGCGATATGCCCCCGTCAGTAAACTGCGTCAGGTAGTTGCGAATCAGCTCCTTGCGGATGGCGAAAATGCCCACCTCGACGTCCGGCGAGTCCTTCTCGGTGAATACCTGATAATCCCAGACCACCTCGTCCATGTCGAAGGGAATCTGCTGACTGGCCTCGTATTGCACCATGTCCGGAATCTTCTTGGGCTCCACCGGCGGCATCTTGGTGAACCGCGTCAACGTCTGTTGGCCGGGAACGGACACGACTACCTGGCTGTCGCGAATGTTCTGCCGCGACAGGAACGTCTCGATCGCTTTCTTGGCGAGTTCCGCCGCGTTCGACCCCGCTTGCGACAGGATGGTCTCATGCTCGACAATGTCGAACGCGAGCATCTCCACTTGGTCTCCCGCCTGCTGCAGCTTGATCGCCTTGAGCGAACACTGCCCGACGTCGATGCCCCAGACTGGTAGTTTGGATGCCATGATCAACTCCCGGTCGACAGCAGCGCGCGTACCCGCCGCCCGCTGCAACCACAGCCCCAAGGAATCGCCGCAACGCCGCCTGTGAGCAGACCTCGCGCCGCGCGCGGCTTCGCCGCACAGCAATGCAGCACTATGCAATAGCTCGACTGTACTACGCTAAGCACTCTTGAACTACCGCGCGGTGGGCTGCCGTCCATGACTGCGTCGCGGTCCGGCAATAGCACCCGCCCGCGAGTCATCGTGGGCGGCCGTACTCAGTCTACCTACTTTATCCGGCCTCTCTAACCCAGTCAATTGGGGCGGCCCGCTTTCTCGGACCCGGCGAAGTGTTTTTCCCCTGGGACATATTGTCCCGGAACGTCCCGGTGTTTCGCTGGCCGGCCTTCCCTGCGTCCCGGCCCACGCGCTGCTCCGCATCCCCCGCTTTTTGCCCTCGCCAACCCTGCCGGCTCGCGGCATATTCCGCACATGCTTCTCGCAACCCTCCCCCAACTGCACTCCGCCTTTACCTGGCAAGACTGGCTCGTCATCGCCGCCTACCTCATCCTGACCACGCTTGTTGGCGCTCGCCTCGCCGGCAGGCAGTCCTCCATCCGCGACTTCTTCCTGGCCGGCCGGAAACTCCCCTGGTGGGCTATTACCGGTTCGATCATCGCCACCGAGATTTCGGCCGTCACCTTCGTCGCCGTACCCACCTTGAGCTACGCCTCGCCCGGCAACATGACCTATCTCCAATGGGCCGTCGGTACCATCGCCGCCCGCGTCATCGTCGGCCTCTATTTCGTCCCGCGCTATTACGAAAGAGAAATCTACAGCCCTTACGACTACCTGGGGCAGCGGTTGGGCGTCGGGGTCAAGAAAGTCACTACCGGGCTCTTTCTCGTCGGCGCGGTTCTCGGCCAGGGTGCCCGCCTCTACGTCACCGCGTTCGTGCTTAGCGCCATCACCGGCCTGAGCCTGACTTCTTCCATCTGGATCATCGGCGCATTCAGCGTGTGCTGGGCCTTGCTTGGCGGGATGACCACCGTCATCTGGACTGACGTGATCCAGTTCGTAGTGTTCGTTTTCGGCGCCTCCCTGGCCCTCTATTGGAGCGTCTCTTCGGTTCCCGGCGGCATGGAGGCGGTCGTTGCCACGGCCCGGGCAGCCGACAGATTCCGCCTGGTCGACACCACCCTCGATCTCTCCCTGAAATACACGCTCTGGATCGGCCTCTTCGCCATGCCCTTTTGTAACCTCGCCGCCTTCGGCACGGACCAGGTGATGGCCCAGCGTATGTTCTGCTGCCGAAATCAGCGCGATGCTTCCAAGGCCATCATCGCGAGTTGCGTCAGCCTCGGGGCCGCGGTGCTGATGCTCGGGGTCGGCATCGCTCTCTTTTGTTATTTCAAGGCATATCCGTTCAGCTCCCCCGAATCGGCCCTTTACAGCAGCAACAAGAACTACCTCCTGCCGATCTTCATCGTCCGCGCTATGCCGGTCGGCATCCGGGGACTCGTCGTGGCAGCCCTGTTCGCCGCCGCCATCGCCTCGCTGGACGGCGCCCTCACCGCCCTTGCCCAGACGACTCTGGACCTCACCTCGAAGTTCCGTGCCTCGGCCGGCCCACGCTGGCCCGCCCTGTGGCGTGGTTTCTCGGGGAACGATGTACGCGCCTCGCGGGTCCTGGTCGCCGCCTGGGGCGCCGGCCTGTGCCTCATGGCAATGGCCTGCATCGTGATCGCCCGACATTACGCCAACGCCGTCGAGTTGGCCTTCGCTCTGGTCGGCTATACCTACGGGCCGATGCTGGGGATTTTCCTGTTGGCTTTCCTGCCGACCGGGCGGGATCACTCCGGACTCGTGTGGGCGGTCCCCATCAGCGTGCTCGCTGTCTTTGGGGTGTGCGTACATGGTTCCCCGGGTGACTGGACCATCCTGGGCTGCTACTGGGTCGATTGGATTGTCTGGGGCGGTGCGGCGATGTGCCTCCTCTTGGCGCTCCTTCGCGCCCAAGGCAGTGCCGGGCGCGTGGCGACCATTGTGGCCGGCGCAGTGGTCGTCGTCCTGCTGCACAGCTATCACGTCCATTCACCGGACGGTTCCGTCAAATACCTGGCATTCCCCTGGAGTTACCCCATCGGTTCGGCGATGACCTTTGCACTCGGCTACTGCCTCGGCAAACCCG
The DNA here is from genome assembly GCA_035542775.1 of Phycisphaerae bacterium. Classification (GTDB taxonomy): domain Bacteria; phylum Planctomycetota; class Phycisphaerae; order UBA1845; family UTPLA1; genus DATKKX01. Next base: position 7,463 of record DATKKX010000155.1, read on the forward strand.
TCCCCCGATGAAATCGAATCAAAGCCGACCGCCCTCACCGCCGACCGTGGAGGCGTCATCCTTCCGGCTGTTCCCCACGAGCCGCGATCGGAGCAGGAACAACCTTCGCCGGTCCCCGCCGGGCAAACTCCGCCGGATCGCGGATCGACTCCAGCGAAAAACGATCCGTGGTCCGCGCGTACAACGAGCCGCCCATGCGGCCGATCGCCTGCAATTCGCCCGGATCGCAAATCAGATCGCCCGGCACCAGCACGGACTCGTCCGCATGCACCGCCAGCACGTCCCCCAGGATCGCCTGCCCCGCGCCGGGCTGGTCGCCGCACGAAACCACCTGTCGCAGCCGACACTCGATGTTGATGGGGCTCTCCTTGACCAGAAAGGCCCGGACCTTGCTGGCAGGCACCGGCGTCAGACCGCTTTTCTCGAATTCACTCACGCCGTGCTCGAATTCCGTGCTGCAGATGTTCATCCGCTCCGCGATGGCATCGGTGACCGTGGCGATGACGAATTCCTTCGTCGCCTCGATGTTGACCAGCGTGTCTTTCCTGGCAAGACGGCGGTTGATGCTCGGGCAGAACATCACCACCGGCGGATTGGCGGAGATCATGTTGTAGAATGAGAACGGCGCCAGATTGGGTGTGCCCGCGGCGCTGACGGTGGAGGCGAAGGCAATGGGCCGCGGCACGATGAAACTGATGTACAGCCGGTACATTGCCCGCCAGGAGTGCTCTGTCGCGGAAAGATCAATGTACATGGGTCATGAATTTCCACGCCCCGAGATCTGCCCGGTGACGAAAAAGTAATCATGGCCGTCCTCGCTGCGCAGCTTCAAACCCTCGTAGCCGCTGTGCAGCCAACCGTGGCTGAAGATTTCGGCGTTGGCTTGCGGGTCGTTCAGGTATCCCGCCATGATATTGTGCCCACGGGCGACGATCTCTCCCTTCTCGCCGGGGCGCAGTGACTTGCCGTTCGCGTCATGTATGTCCACGTCGTTGACGATGATCGGCATCCCGACGGACGGCACCTCATGATCGCACAGCCATTCGACGTGCTCCGACCACTCCAGCTCGACCGGCAGAAAGCACGAATAGCAGGCCGTCTCGTTCAACCCGTAACCGTGGATGATCTTCAAGCCGAACCGGTCCTGAAACTCTCCCGCCGCCTCCACGGTTAACGGCTGTGACCGCGAAATGAAGTGGCGGAAACCGGCCAGCTTCTCCGGATCGTATTCCTCCTCCGTGGCCATGAGAGCATGCAGGAATTTGGGAATGACGCTGACGATATTCACGTCGTGCTCGGCCAGCTTTCGCCAGAATCCCTCAACCGCGAAATCCCTGTTCAGCACAACCTCCGCACCGACAAAGGCCGCGGTGACCAGTGCCAGAATCACCTCGCTGGCCCGATGCAGCGGCAACACGCTCATCATGACGGTATGCTCGTCGATGCCGTGCCATTGGGAGATCCCATATGCGGCGGCAAGCAACTGCTTCTGGGTCAAGACCACGCCGGTCAACCGGCCTCGCTCCACGGACGGATACAGCACCATGGCCTCGGCGTCCCAGCTCGCCACGCTCGGCAGCGACGCGGCGGCTTTCCCATCCGCCTCCTCCAGGGCCTCGTTGAAATCCTCCCACCCCGCCACCAGAGCGGCGTGCCGGCTGGCACCATCCAGCACCAGCGTCCGCTGAAACTCCTCTCGCTGCGTGCTCTCCAGAACGCGGTCCAACGGTTCATGATCGGCGCGGCAGGTCGTATGCACGATCAACTGATTGGCTCCGACATGACCCAGGATTGCGCCGATTCGCTCGTCGCTTTCCGCAGGACTGATAGGCACCACCCGCGCCCCCAGCCGCCACGCGGCAAAGTAGATAGCCGCCGTCAGTGGTTGATTGACCGTCATCAGCGCAATGGTGCGACCACGCGATATGCCGTACTCGTTCTCCAGCAACACCGCCACGCGGTCAATGAGATCGGAGAATTCGCCGAGCGTGAATCGGACCGGCTCCTCGCCCGCACTGTTGCAGGGATAGTACGTCATCCAGGGCCGGTCCGCCCAACGGTCCACCAGGGTTGACCACATGGCACCCAGATCACGATATGGCAGGCAGTCGTCGATGCTCGGCAGCTTCTCGCAGTGATGGGCCTGCTCGATCCATGAGGCGGTCTTCGCGTCCGCCGCCATTGAAGTTTTGGCTGCATTGCCGGCTGACATGACTGGCACCTCCGTCTCACATCCCGACCCGTGGGGCTGCGCCAGTATTGAACCGCTTCTTGCCATGGGGTGCAACCGTTTGATGAACCGCCGCCGGATGCGCTGAGTGCTGCCGCCCTGCCACGACCCCGGCGGCGACCGAAGTGGTGTTTCTCGCGTCCCCGGTCGCCCGCCAGAGGCTGCACAGACCCTGGTCCGCGCAACTGGCCCCGCCGCCGTATGCCCCGGGGATAGGCGAGGATACGCCTCGACGGGACGCAACCCGCCCAGGCAACAATCAATGACCGGGCAGGTACTCTATGAGCTTGGCGATTTCTTCTTCGGTGTTGTAGAAATGCGGGCTGACGCGCAAGCGACCCAGCCGCGTGGTGATCACGGTCCGGTGCTCCTGACGCAGATGGTTCACGATCCGATTGTGATCGTGGACGTCCGACACGAAAGCCACGATGCCGCTGGCCTCGCTCGCCTCGCGGGAACTGACCACCCTATACCCCTTTTCCCGAACGCCCTCGACCATCTTGTCGGTCAGCATCCGGACACGATCCCAGATCTTGTCGATGCCGATCTCCAGCAGCCATTCGATTGAAGCACCCAGCCCCCAGATCCCGGCCAGATTGTAGCTGCCGCTGTCGAACCTCCGGGCGTCGTCGCGGTAGTCAAGCTTGTAGTCACTGAAGTTTTCGACGTTCCTCACGCTGAGCCAACCCACACATGACGGTTGCAGGAGGCCTAACAACTCATGCCGGCAATAGAACACGCCCGCGCCTTCCGGACCGAGCAGCCACTTGTGACCATCGGCGCTGAGGAAGTCGATCTTCATCGCCCGCACGTCAATCGGCTGGCAACCGAGCGACTGAATCGCATCCACGCAGAAGAGCACGCCGCGTTCCTGGCATGCATTGCCCAGCGCCGCCAGATCCGTCCGGAAGCCGCTGGCGAACTGAACCGACGAAACCGTTACCAGCCGCGTTCGTTCGTCGATCAATTCGACCAGGCGATCCAACGGAATCCGCCCCTTGTCCTCCGGCACCATCTTCAGGCGCACGCCGTGGCTCCGCAGGCGCATCCACGGGTAGATGTTCGCGGGAAACTCCACGCCAGTGGTGACGATGTTGTCGCCCTTGGAGAATTGCAGACCGTTGGCGACGAAATTCAGGCCTTCGCTGGTGTTCTTGACGAAGGCGATCTCCTCCGGGTAGCAGTTCAGAAGCGTGGCCGCTGACTTTCGAATCCGGCCGATCTGTGGTAGCAGCCCCCCGCGGGCGTGACCGTGGTTCTCGGCTTCGTCGAGGAACTGCCGCATGGCTGCCGCGGCCCGGCCGGAAAGCGGCCCCACGCCGGCATGATCCATGAATCGGTAGTGCCGGACGATCGGCATGAGATTGCGAAGCGCCTCGATATCCACGGCCAAATCCTTCATCCGCTCGGCCATTCGCCGGTTCGGGTGCTCAAGGTCTCCTCACGCGAGCGGCATCCGAATCATCGGCGCCGCCCTCCTATTTCATTATGCATTACACCTATAGTCTACGCGTTTGCGTCCGGAAATTCTATGACACTCCCGTGGGGCCACCGCCCACCATCTCCGCGAGGCTTTCGCCGCAATGATGAAGAATTGCTAGTCGACGTGCGCTGCCGAGCATCGCGCTTGTTCAAGGACGTCCGCGGCGTGCGGAGATGGGAGAAGCAACTGTGCGATGGAGGCCTAGCGGCGGCGCCAACGCCTCAGGGCGGCCGCCACAGCCGCTGCGCTGGCCACCAGGACCAGAGTGCCCGGCTCCGGCGTCAATGAGGTTGTGGTAGCCGGGACGTCGGTGCCTTGAGTGGGCTGAGAAAACGCCAGTGACAGACCTTCAAAGCCCGGGACTTCCGAAGGGAGGCCGTTCTGCATGACGCCCAGGGGATCCGCCCGGAACGCTGCCGCGATCATGCTCTGCGTGATGTATTGCATGTCGTCGTCGCTCAGCTTCTCGCCCGCTCGAAGCCTGGCGAGCAACGAATCCAATCGCTTGTCCTTCTGAGAGGCGTCGTCCAGGACGCGGGGAACAATGGCCGAGGTCTGCGCCCCTGTCGCCTGCCACACGCCGCCGATCAAATCCATCAGGACATTTCCCGACGCATTGATTGGCCCCAGATCAAAGTCCGTAACCTGCTCGTCTTTCACCACCGCGCCATCGACCGTGTAGTCGCCGACGTTGGTTATGCGCATCCTAAAATCATAGAACCCCAGCGCATTCATGTTGCCGTGCATATCGACAAAGGCATTTCCCGTCCAGCTGAAGTCCTGCACGCCGGTATCCACCGTGACCGTGTAGTTCAACGGTGCTGGAGAGAAGTTGGAGATCCCGGTGAACTGGTTGAAAATTCTCTGGCCGGTTTGCTGATCAAAGAAGACCTCGGGAATCAGCCGCGTTGAGTAGCCCACCCGACTGTGAAGGGCAATCGGCTGGCCGTTCTGAAGCACCGTCGGATCCGTCCCTAGCTGAACTTTGATGGGCCCGAGATCCAGTGTGTTTGGATTCGCCCACGAATCCGGCCCAAAGAACCGGAAGGACTCGAACGTGTACCCGCCGCTGACGCGGTTGTACTGAATCGCTTGGCTGTACTGATTGAAGTTGTACAGCGGGCCGCCCTGCGGAGAGACCTGGTAGTTGTAATTCCCTGCGTACTCGAGGCCCCGGAACAGGGTCTGCTGGAAATCGCCGGGACCCGCGCTCTCCACCGACGCTCCGCACCAGAACACGGCCACGAACGCTAGGACCGCCGACGCCATATATCGAAGTTGCATAACCTGCTCTCCATTCCAATGGTCATCCCGGACCTCCCCCCGGCCCGGTCAACCGGCCCCTGTTCTGGAGCGAAAAAACGCCCTCCGGCACCGACCGGCAGGCGCGCGGCATTACAGCCGCGCATTCAGATATCGGCCGCCCGTGGCGCGTAAATGAGTAGCGGTTGAGCCGGAAGAACGGAGCGGGAGTCTTGCCGAGACGTCCAATAATCAGCCGCCCGAACGGACTAGTCCGTATAGCGCCGCGGACGTACGCATACCAGCCTCAAAATCGCGGATGTGAAAGAACTCGTTCGGCGAATGGGCGTTGCAGTTGGGCTGGCCGTAGCCGAGCATCAGGCTATCAGCACCAAGAATGGCCTTAAACATCGGCAGGATCGGGAGGCTTCCCCCTTCGCGCATCAGCACCGGCGACACACCGAAGCCTTTTTTGAACGCCTCCTTCGCGGCGGACACTCCTGCCGACCTCAAATCCGCAAGGTACGGATCGCATCCCGCGTAGGTCTTGATTTCCAGCCTGACCGTATCCGGCACGCGCGCACGCACCGTTTCATCGAAGAGCCGCGAGATCTCCACCGACTTCTGGTCGGGTACCAGGCGCATGGAAACCTTCGCCCCCGCAAACGAAGGGATGATCGTGCTGGAGCCTTCCTTCATATACCCGCCGTAAATGCCGTTCACGTCGAGCGTCGGCCGGGCCCAGCGACAATGCAGGGCGCTATAGCCCTTCTCGCTGTGGGTTTTTGGGGAGCCCACGTCCGCGAGAAATTCCTTCTCGTCATACGGCAGGCTGTTCATCATCCTGATCTCTTCCGCCGACATCTCCTGGACGCGATCATAGAAGCCCGGAATATTCACCCTGGCCTCGTCGTCGTGCAGCGACGCAATCAGCCCGGCAAGCTCGTTCGCCGGATTCGCCACCGAGCCGCCGTATCCGCCGCTGTGCAGGTCTTTCTTCGGGCCCTTCACCACGATTTCCTTGTACACCAACCCCTTGGTGGCGCTGGTCAGTGCGGGCACGCCCTCGCCGAACTGGGCCCCGTCGTGGATAACCACGTAATCGCACGCCAGCCGGGCCTTGTGCTTTTCCACGACCTGCACCAGGTTCGGCGAACCGACCTCTTCCTCGCCTTCGACGAGAATCTTCACATTGACCGGCAGCGACCCCGCCGTCTTCGCCCACGCTTCCGCCGCGACGATGGCGCAAAACAGTTGTCCTTTGTCATCAGCGCTGCCTCGGGCGACGATCCTCCCGATCTTCACGACCGGCTCAAACGGACCGCTTTCCCAAAGCGAAAGGTCGCCCTCCGGTTGCACGTCGTAATGACCGTAGACCAGCACCGTCGGCCGACCGGCTTTCTGCTCTCCTTGCCCGATGACCACCGGCCATCCCGCCGTTTCCACAATCTCGGCGGTCAGTCCCGCGGCAAGGCAGCGCTGTTGCGCCCATTCCACGGCCTTGCGCATGTCCGCGGCGTGCTCGCGTTGAGCTGAAATGCTGGGAATCCGTAACCAGTCGAACAACTCCTGGCGGAAGCGTTCACGGTTCGCGTTCAGATGCTCGATCGCTTTGTCGATTGCGTCGCTGGTCGTCATGGATGCATCCTCCGTTCGGGTTCATCGCCCCGTCATGCGACCACCCGTGCATGGCGGCCGCTCCTCAGTCGAGCCCACTCTAACGCGATTCCCCGCCGCTGCCCACTCCAGGTCGCCTGCGTGCTACAATAGGCCAGATGGACCTCGATGATCACGTGTGCTGTTGCCATCACGTTTCGCTGCGGAAGCTGCTTAGTTATGCTCGCCGCAAACGGCCCCGTCACGCCTCGCAGTTGTCGAGCTGCCTGAATGCCGGCACCGGTTGCGGCTGGTGCATCCCGGTCTTGAAACGGATCCATGAAGCGGCGTTGGGAGAAGCGGCATCGGGAAAGCAACTCGTCCTGGCGGATCTGCCCGCGACAGCAGAAGAATACGCCGCTGCCCGGCAGGCCTACCTCAAGTGTGACAACAAGAACACCTTCTGACGGCACCCCACGACCTGTGCCGATGCCTTGGCACCGCGCCTCACAACGCAAGCCCAGGCTCGATCGTTACGGGCGCCGCTGACCGCGCAGCTCGCGCTCGGCCGCCTCGAGGCGCTCCCGCGCGTTCGCAGAGGTCGGCTGCAGGGCCAGCAGCTTTCGGAAGCATTCCGCGGCCTCGGCAAAACGGTGCAGCTCCATGTACACATCTCCCAGCGCCCGCACCGTGCCCGAGTACCCGGGTTGAAGACGTGTCGCCGTCTCCAAATGCCGGCATGCATCGTCGAGGCGACCCAGCTTCTGATAGGCCGCGCCCAGGATGACATGCGCCGTGAAATCGTCCGGTGCCGCCTGCAAGACCTCGGTGGCCTGTACGATGGCCTGCTCCCACTGCCCGGCATCCGTGAGCATCATGGCATAGTCGCCGCGGGCGCGCGAATCCGACGGCATCGCCGCGAGCGCCCGCTCGTAGCACCGCGCCGCCTCTTGCAGCTTGCCCTGCCGCCAGTAGGCCACCGCCAGATCACGCTGCGGTACCGGGGCGTCCGGCAGAACGGTCAGAACCTCTCGCAACTGGCCCTCAGCCTTGGCGAACAGATGGGTTCGCAGCGATTCCCAGCCTTCCAGATACGTGTGTATAACCGCCGCAAAGTCGTGCGGGTCGGGCTCTCGTGGTTCAAGTGTATCCAGCTCCATCACGTCCCCGAGGTCGGGGCTGGTGGCACCCACGTAGCCCAGCGATTCAAGCCGCGCGACTTCGGCACCGGTAAGCGGTTTGGCCTTGTCCGGAGGAATCCGTGGGGGAGAGTCCGCGATCAGCTCGCGCAACTGATCTCGCAACGACGCTGCGGTGTCCGCGTGCTCGCCGATCACATTCTTCGACTCGCCCGGATCAGCTTCGAGGTCAAACAGACGCGGGCTGGTCGACGAGATGTATTTCCACTTCCCCACTGTAAGCGTCCGGATGCGCGACAGCCGCAGCACGGTGTACGGCTCAAACGTCTCGCAATACGCGCTGAACTGCAAATCGGTGGAGCTGCCGGTGAGCAGGGGCATCACGCTCTCCCCCGAAATCTCCGGCAGCGCGCGCAGGCCCGCCAGTTCCAGGATCGTCGGGGCCAGATCCACCGTCCGCACCAGCGAGGCGATCCGTTGGCCCGCCGGGATCGCCCCGGGACAACGCATCAGCAGCGGCACGTGTTCGCAGGTCTCATAGGCAAAATAGCCGTGCTGGAACTCCCCGTGGTCCTCCAGACCCTCGCCATGGTCACCCACCAGCACCACCAGGGTATTTCGCTCCAGCCCGAGTTGCCGCAAGGCGTCGAGCAACCGCCCGACTTGCGTGTCCATGAAGGCGATTTCATCGGCGTAGGCCGCGGCGGATCCGACATCGGGGTGTGTCGCAGACTCATACGGGTAGTGCGGATCGTAGAAATGGACCCACAAGAAGAATCGTTGTCGGGCGCGCTCCCGCAGCAGTTCCAGGGCATCATCGCAGACCTTGTTGCCCTTGCGCTCCGCCGCCTCGTTGCTGGCGGAGCCGGCCTGCGGCAAGCCCGAGTGATAGGCGTCAAAGCCTTGGGCCAAGCCGAATCGCGGATCCAGGACATAAGCACCCACCGCTGCCGCGGTTGCGTACCCCGCCTCCTTGAACACCTCCGCCAGCGTGGTGGCGGCCTCCGGCAGGTGATCCTCCCCGTTGCGGCGCACGCCGTGTATGAACGAATACAGCCCCGTCATGATCGAGCAGTGCGACGGGGCGGTCAGGACCACGCCGGTCGAGCAGCGGCGGAACAGCGTCCCATCGCGGGCCAGGCTGTCCATATTGGGCGTGATCGCCTTGCCGCCATAGCAGCCCAGGTAGTCGGCCCGGGTGGTGTCGGCAGTGATCAGCAAGACGTTGAACCGCCCGGGCGAGCGCGTGAACAAGGGCCCCAGCACCTTGGCCCGCCACAGCACGACACCCGCGCCGACGACGACGACGGCCGCCAAACCCACGATCCACACTCTCCGGCGGCCCCGGCGCGGCGCCCCTACAGCGGCTTTGTTAGATCGATGCTGACGCTTACCCAAGATTCCCTCGCAAGATCAGTTCTTCTACCAGGAATGGTACCGACTTGCCGCACGCGGCGTCCACCTTCGGGCAACGGCTTCACCAATAGGGCTTGGCCCCGCGCCTCCAGCTTCTCGCGACAACACGCGCGCCTGCATCGCTCCGCGCTGGCGAAACGCTTCCCCCTGCCTGTCGCTGCCTCAGGAAAAGCGGTCTTTGAGCTATTTCTGTCGCGTCGATGCAACAACAGGGCCCCGGATGGGCAAACCACGGCCTCTCTTCATGCCAGGAATCGTAAGCTCGAAAGCCGGAACGCAGCCCAGCCGCGAGATTGGGGTGAGTTGTGAAAAAGGCCGCGGTGGGATTCGAACCCACGAATAACGGATTTGCAATCCGTCCCCTTGGTCCACTTGGGTACGCGGCCGCGCCCGGCTGAGAAAGCATCTTCCCACCGACGCTCTCTCGTTTGTACCGCCTCCGCGCCACCCAGTCAAGCACGTCCAAAACCACTTTGTTTCCGCCAGCGGCACGGGCATGCGTCCGCTGAGGGTTCGCCGCGAGGAGAGCCCCACTCGCCATCTGAGCTGCGGTCCGCTATCGTTTTGACGGCCCATGAACCAGGCCCCTCAACATCTTGCTCCTCCCGCCGAGCCCGCCAAGGCCGTCGGCATATTGCCGATAACCCGCACCTCGCAAGACGGCAGCGTCGTCAAGTTCTGCCAGCGGACCGCTGACGGGCACGAGATCGAATCGGTCATCGTCCCCATGGGGGCCGAAATCGAGGGCCGCGACAAGACCTGGCGGACGCTCTGCGTCTCTTCGCAGATCGGCTGCTCCTGGGCCTGCAACTTCTGCCACACCGGGCGTATGGGCTTCATCCGCGACCTCACCGCCACGGAGATCGTCGGCCAGGTCCACGCCGCCCGAACAGTCCTCAACGCCAACGTCAGGAACGTCGTCTTCATGGGCATGGGCGAGCCGTTGGACAATTTCGACAACGTCGTCGCCGCGATCCGCACCCTGCACGACGACCGGGAGCACCAGATCCCCCGCCGGCGAATCACGGTCTCGACCGTCGGCCGCTGCGAAGGAATCCGCCGCCTCGGCGACCTGCGCTGGCGACGCCTGCACCTCGCCGTCTCGCTGAACGCTCCGAATGACGGCATCCGCTCGAAGATCATGCCCATCAACGACATCGAGCCGATGGCCACCCTGCGAGAAGCCATCGCCGGCTATCCCGTCCGCGCCGGCGGCCACGTCCTGATCGAATACGTGCTGATCAAGGGCCTCAACGACCAGCCCGAGCACGCCCGCGAACTGGTCGCCTACCTCGCCGGCCTGCGAACCTGCGTCAACCTCATCCCGCTCAACGCGTGCGGATCGATGCCGTACGAGGCACCTGACGACGAGACCGTCACCCGCTTCCACAAACTCGTCATGGATGCCGGGGCACTGGTCTTCTGCCGAAACACAAAAGGCCGCCAGGCCATGGCCGCCTGCGGGCAGTTGGGAAACCCGGACATTCCCCGCACCCTGAAATAGCTCCCCACTGCCGCGCCGGCCGCTTCCAGCGTCCTTCCCCCAAGGGCCTCAGGTCAGCCGTTCGACGGCTGGTTGAGCGGTCCGCCACACTCCCCCTCCAATCTCAAACTCCCGCCAGCCCGTTTCACCAGCTTTCCCCGCGCACCTTCTTGCCGCTATGAAACTCGCCGCCCCAGTGGAGCCGCCCCCCCCCAGTGGAGCCGGTGCCCTCACCGGCGGCCCGACCTGCCGTCCCATACCGCGCGCCCTTCCCATTCCGCGGTGTGAGAATCTCGCCCCGGTGGCGATTGGGGGCGCGGTGACACAGCCTGGAGGGTCGGACGGCTATTTCTCCAAGCGCAGCTTAATGGGCTGCTTGCGCTGATCGACGCGCAGTTTTTGATACTGGCGCAGGTTGCGCAGCCACGTACTCGCCTGCCGCACGGCGCCGCGCAGGGTATAGCGCCATTGGTCCTCTCGCCCAGGCACGGGCTTGGCCAGTTTCGCCGCCACCAGGCGATCAAGGCGAGCCTGCTCATGCTCGTGCATGTGCCGGGCCATACTGTCGGGCGAGAAGGCGAGCACAGCCGCCGAGGGCGCCGCGATGCGGGCCCGATGTCTGGACAGCACGGCGTGGAAGCCGCCCGGAAGCCGCTGCTCGTCATCCAGTCCGCTGAGATCTGCTTCGTCAACCACGATGCTGGTGATGACCCAGCGCCCGTCAGCCAATGGCGTGATGAACCTGTGGGGCGGGGAGAGCCTATCGTGCCTGACACAGAACAGGATGCAAGCATCGGGCGACAGCATGAATGTATACATGTTCCCTGTGTCGGAGCCCTCCTCCGCGTCCGTCCAGAGGCCCACGCTCTGAAACTCCACCTGACGCGCGAGGGCGATCAGGGACTGGAGGGCTTGGGATGGGGGACGGGATGGCGCCTCCGTTGGTCGCAGCCGGCGGTGTTTCGCAAAAAGAGCCGACAAAAAGACCAGTGCTGTGCAGCCCGCCACTAGGACCATCATCACGGTCGCGGCAATCTGTACGACGCGGAAGATGATGGACAGCAGTTGCTGGGTCTCGGGGTCCGCCACGGGCATCTCCTTCCTGGGGCCGGCTATTTCGATGGCGGCATTATACATGGGTGGTGGCCAGTGCCCCAGTGGAGCCGGTGCCCTCATCGGCGGATCGACCTGATCGACGCGATCAAGTCCAGCGGCTCGAAGCTGCCCATCCGCACAATCCAGGAGATCAAGAGGGAAGTGGACGCCATGCGCGGCGGCGGTGGTGAGTAGCGGCCCGCACCCTCGCGCGGCCGCCGTAGCGTCGGCCCCGAGCCTGTCCCGGCGCGCTGGGATGGCCGACGTGGAACCGGAATCAACGCCGCCCTGAGTCCAGAGTGTGGCACCGGCTAATAGCCGGTGCCAGATTGAGTCATTAGGGCGGGCTCCGCCCGCCGACAAGAGGACAATGGGTAAGAGGCTGAGTACCGCGTGCTTCGCCGGCCGAAGAGGAAACGGCGGGTGGAACCCGCCCTACACGACTGCAACCGCTATTTACTCAGACTGAGCGGTTTTCACGCCGCCATCAGGTAGTTTTCGAGCTTGCGACGTAAGCGTGGGTCGTCTTCATGGCGAAGCATCCTTTCCAATTGATCGCGTCTCAGGGCGGCGCGCAGGTCGTCCAGGCGGCGGCTCAAGGACGGCAGGGCGACTTCACGATTC
>DATKKX010000156.1:0-3094 GCA_035542775.1 Phycisphaerae bacterium
CGAGGGGCTCCGCACAAACAGCGGGTCGGCATCGATGTTGCCGACGCCTGTCCACCAGCCGCCCTGAACATCGCAGTAAGTCACATTGGACTCACTGAAATCCACCTGAATCTCCTGCGGCGAATCGCCCCAGAAAATGCAGTTGGTGAGGACCGCATGGGAGCCATAGCCATAGAAGCCGCCGCCTTGATCGGCGATGTTGCCACTGATGGTACAGTTGGTCAGCACTGGATCGGAGTCGTTGTCGCAATACACCCCTCCGCCCCGCCGCGCCGTGTTGGACGATATCGAGCAGCTTACGAACGATGGGTAAGAGTTGAACCGGCAGAGGACACCCCCTCCGCGACAGCCACTCAACGCCCGGTTGCCCCTGATCGCACAGTTGATGAAGGTGGGGCCGGCCTGGGATGAGCAGACCCCGCCGCCCCCGGCAGCCGACGAAGCCCCTGAAACCGCATTCCCACTGATCACAGAATCAACGAATGTTGGCCAGGAGTCCCAGTCACAAAACACACCGCCACCGGTTGCCTCAGAGCTCCCAGCAACGGTGTTCCCGCTGATGATGCAGCGATTCAAACGCGGGCTGGACTGAACGCAGTTCACGCCACCGCCTGACTCGACCGCCGTGTTCGAGCTGATAACACAATCGGTCAACCGCGTATCGTCGTAGTAGATGCAGTAGACTCCCCCTCCGAACGACGATGTGTTCTCCGCAATCGTGCAGCCTTGCAGTACCAGGGCGGAATACCAGAAGCTGTATACGCCTCCGCCACCTACACCGGAGTTGTGTGTAATCATGCAATCGGTGATCGTCATACTGGAGCCGTTGCAGCATATCCCCCCTCCTGCACCGGCCGTGTTGTTCGCAATCATGCAGTCATTCAGCGTGCCGGTTGCGTCGTAGCACTCAACGCCTCCACCAGCACCCGCCGCATTCGCAAGGATCTCGCAATCGATGAGCGTCACGCTGGAAGCAGAGGTACAAAAGACACCTCCTCCGGCTGCCTGCCCTTGGCCGGTGGATCTGTTCTCCTCGATCCTGCATCCTGCTAGGGTGAGGCTGCAGCTATTCGAGCAGGCCACACCACTGCCCCCTGCTTCCGACAGCGAGGGGGACGTGGTCGTGTTGCCGCTGATTGCGCAGTTGATCAGTGCCGGGCTGCCGCCGGCGCAGAACAAACCTCCTCCAAAGGCACCGACGTAAGCAACGGTGGCGGCTACGTTTCCGCTGACCACGCAGTTGCTCAGCGTCGGGCTCGATGCGGAGCAGTACACACCGCCGCCTTTCGGCCCAGCAGGGCTGCTGTCGTCAGCCAAGCCGTTTCGGACTGTAATTCCCTCGACGGTGCTTGCAGCCGACTCGTCGCTGTGAAAATAGAACCCCCGCCCGCTCGCCTCGCAGTCGATGATGCAGCTCCGCGGTCCACCCGCGCTGCGGAGCTTGATGGCCTTCCCGCCGAAATTTAGATTCTTGTTGCCCGCGCCCGTATAGACCCCGTCGGCCATCACGATCTCATCCGGCGGGCTCGCGTGGGCTGCCGCGGCGTCGATCGCAGGCTGGATCTCGCAAAAGGGATCATCTGGACTCCCCGATCCAGGCCCGGGGCAGTTGGCTGCGTCCACGTACCAGATCGTCTGTCCGCCCGCGACGGGAATGAATGTCAGGCATGCAACAACAGCTGCCAGAACCGGTCGGAATTCTCGAAGATCCATCTTTGACTCCTGCGGCTGCATGCCCCATCCAACGCCCCAATCCGTTCATCGGCGGCGGAGTACATTGGGTCTGATAATATTCCCACGCATGGCCGGCAGAGGGACCTGAAGGGCGGTCGCCGTGGAGGTTGCCATCAGCACAGCACGCGGACCGATGGAAGTGGTTCTGGGGCCTGGCAAGGCTCAATCTCTCTTCTACTTCCCTCGGCTGCCGTGGGCTGATTGCCATCAGGATGCCGCTCTCCAGCCTGCTGATCGCATCGTACTCGGCGAGCACCGCGACGTACGCACAAGAGACTCCACTCGGGCACAGGAGCGGATGCGGGCGGCAGGGCCAGGCGGCCACCGAAGACGCCGACGAGGGCGTCGGCTCCACTCGGAGACAAAAGCCGAGGAGGGCGGCAGGGCCAAGCGGCCATCGAAGACGCCGACGAGGGCGTCGGCTCCACTTGGAGACAAAAGCCGAGGAGGGCGCCGGGGCCGCAGGATGCCAGGAAACCTGTTCATAACCACTGAAACGACTGGTCCTTGACAACGACGGCCGGTCCGTCTTAACTACTGGATTCTGCATCCAGTAAATCCGGACGCGGTTGATCCGCGCGCGGCGCCGGGGACGGCGGGCTTGGATGCAAATCGCCGGGGAGGCACGAACATGCGCCGACCATTCGTGGCAGGCAACTGGAAGATGAACATGGAGCTGGCTTCCGCGCGGGCCCTCGTGGGAGAGCTGCGGCAGAAGCTCGGCGGTTCGACGCCCATGGATGTCGCGGTGTGCCCGCCGGCGGTGTATCTGCTGGCGGTGCAGGAGGCGGCCAAGGGTTCGCCGATCGAGGTCGGGGCGCAGAACTGCTGGTCGGAGCCCAAGGGGGCTTTCACGGGGGAGATCTCCGCCGCGATGGCCAAAGACGTGGGCTGCAAGTACGTCATCCTCGGGCACAGCGAGCGCCGGCACACCATCGGCCCGAAGGATTCGGCCGGCCGGGTATGCGGGGAATCGGACGCGATGGTGGCGGCCAAGGCCAAGGCGGTGATGTCGCTGGGGCTGACGCCTATCATCTGCGTGGGCGAGACGCTCAGCCAGCGCGACGCAAACGAGACGGACGCGGTGCTGGTGCGGCAGATCAAGGGCAGCCTGGCAGGCGTGGACGGGCCGTCGGTGGATCGGGTCGTCGTCGCGTACGAGCCGGTGTGGGCCATCGGGACCGGACGAAACGCGACGCCGCAGCAGGCGCAGGACGCCCACCGGCACATCAGGACGTTGCTGGCGGAGCTATACGGTGGAACGGTCGCGGACAAGATCCGCATCCAATACGGCGGAAGCGTCAAGCCGGACAACGCCGTGGAGCTGATGAGCTGCCCGGACGTGGACGGCGCGCTGGTC